>NZ_JBWKME010000107.1:0-43348 GCF_056431085.1 Mesorhizobium waitakense
GAATCACGTACCGCTGCAAATTTGAATCCTGAATGTCGATTGGTCCTAGAGCTGTTCGAGATCCGGGTCATGTTCGAGCTGCGCTCGGCGCATCTTTTTTCACGACAGCCCGACACGTCTCCCCTGTGGGAGAAGCTCGCCGTGCTCAAGAGCGCGCATACCGAACTGCTGAAGCAGATTGAAAGCCACTTCCACGACTTCTCCAGTCTCGACAACCGCTTTCACAGGCTCATAAACGAGGCTTCGCCGAACCGCTTCATCGACGATTTCTACGATATCATCAGCTTCATTTTCCACTACCACTATCAGTGGAACAAGCATGACGAAAAACAGCGCAACCAGGCGGCGATCCTTGAGCATCTCGCCTATATCGATGCGCTCGAAAGCCGCGATTCCGAGCGGATCGAGCGGGCCTGCCGAGCCCATCTGGCTTCGGCAAGGAAAACACTGATGCGTTCGCTGATTGTATTCGATGGGATGGATACCAACGCCTAGACGATCCGATCGCACAAGCGCTCTAGTTTATCCTGGTACCGCTCTGGGCGTCGAACAGGTGCACCTTATGCACCATAATCTCCAACTTCACCTCTTGATCAGGTTTGAACAGGGGCTGTTCCCGGATTTCGGCAATCAGATCGACGCCATTCGCATTTAAGGTAAGTTCCTGGGCCTCGCCGGTCGGTTCCACCACCTGAACCGTTGCCTTTGCGTGGGTGCCGCCGACAGTGATGTGCTGTGGGCGAATCCCGTATACCACGCCTTCCCTGTCACTGATCCGAAGGTCATCGGACAAGGGCAAGCGCAGGCCCTGCTCGGTGGCGAATGCGCCATTGTCAATTCGGCCCTTGATCAGGTTCATTTCCGGTGAGCCGATAAAACTCGCAACGAACAGGTTGGCAGGGTTCTCGTAGAGCTCGGAAGGGGTACCGATCTGTTCAACCTGGCCTCGATTCAGCACCACAATCCGGTCGGCAAGCGTCATCGCCTCGGTCTGGTCGTGCGTGACGTAGATGCTGGTGCGCCCGAGCCGTTGATGCAGCTTCTTGATCTCGGCACGCATCTTGACACGCAACTTCGCATCGAGATTGCTGAGCGGCTCGTCAAACAGGAAGGCTGCCGGGTCGCGCACGATCGCGCGGCCCATGGCGACACGCTGGCGCTGGCCACCAGACAGCTGGCGCGGCATACGACGCAGCAGATCCTGCAAGCCGAGGATTTCGGCGGCTGCCTTCACCCTCGAGACGATCTCTTCCCTGGGGACCTTGGCCAGTCGAAGGGCAAAGCTCATATTGTCTGCCACGCTCATATGCGGATAGAGCGCGTAGCTCTGGAAGACCATCGCGATGTCGCGCGACTTGGCGGGCATCTCGTCGACGACGCGCCCGCCTATGCGGATCTCGCCCGTCGTCTGTTCTTCCAGGCCGGCGATCATCCGCAGCAGAGTTGACTTGCCGCAGCCCGAGGGACCGACAAGGACCACGAACTCGCCGCTGGCGATTTCAATGTTCACGTCGCGCAGAACTTCCACGGCGCCGAAGCTCTTGCCGAGCTGTTCTATCTGGATTGCAGACATCTATTTTTCTCCCGTGCAGGCCCTGCTCATTTTCGCTGAGCGTGCCGCCATGCGCGGTATTCGGTCTCGCCCTCCGGGCTCAACGGGTAGTACTTCCGCAAATCCCTCCTTCGGCCAAGCGCGCGCGGGTAAATTCTTCCCACTCGATATGCTCGCCGGCAAGCGCGACCAGCTCGGGCGCAAGTGCGATCGGCACGACGACCACGCCGTCGTCGTCAGCCACCATGATGTCGCCGGGTATGACGAGCACATTCGAGCAGGCGATGGGGACGTTGACGGCAAAGGGGACAATGTTGGTCTGGGCGTGGAAATTCGGCGTCGCCCCCCTCACCCAGATGCCGATATCCAGGGCCGCGGCCTGGGCAGAATCGCGGATGCAGCCGTCGACGATCACCCCGGCACCCCCGCGGCCGGCGAAATAGGTGAGCATCATCTCGCCGAAGATGCCGCTACCAAGATCGCCGCGCGCATCGACGACGACCATGTCGCCCGGCTGCGTAGGGTAGAGAACGTGACGATGGAGCTGTCGCTCCGGGTCCTCATACTCAGTTTCGTTATAGAGATCTTCGCGCTTCGGCATGCATTGGAGCGTGAGAGCCGGGCCTGCGGCCGTGCGGCCGGGCCTCAACGGCCTCGGGCCCCGGATGTGCGGATCACGAATTCCCACTTTATGATAGAGCTCACTGGCCAGTGTCGCCGAACCGATCGCTGCAAGCGCGTCGACCAATTGCCTCGGTGGCCGGGAAATGTCTGATATCGCCGGTATTTGATCCGCTTCCACTCGTCATCCTCCCTTAGCGCAGCACCACTTTTATCCACCGCGCCGGTCTCACTTGCCTAACCAACTGTCGTCGAAAGCAACGAGCGCATTGCTCCCTTGCCCGCCGCTCAGCCACGGACCGCACCGGTGGTCAGGCCTTTGACCAACAGGCCTTGGGCAAACCAGACAAACACCAAAGTCGGGATAACCATGAGGACGCCGGCAGCTGACATGGCGCCCCAGTCTATGCCGAACTGCGAAACGAAGTTGGTGAGCCCGACCGGCAGGGTCTGCGCGGACTTGCTCGACGTCAGGGTCAGTGCGAGCAGTAAATCGTTCCAGGTGAAAAGGAAGGTGATCACCGCACTGGCTCCGATGCCAGGCGCGATCAGCGGCGTGACAATCTGGACCAGCGTGCGCATCGTGCCGGCGCCATCTGACTGGGCAGCTTCCTCGATCTCTTTCGGGACATCCTGGATGAAGCCCAGCAGAAGCCAGATGGCGACAGGCAGTTTGGCAGCCGTATGGGCGAGGATCAGCGCCCAGACCGAATCCAGCAGGCCGATTGCCGCGAACACGGCGAAGAGCGGGATGGCGAGCGCGATGACTGGGATCATCCGCATGATCAAGAGCAGGCCGAAGATCAGCATGACGCCCGGCATCCTGAAGCGCGACAGGGCATAGGCGCAGGGGATGGCCAGCAAATGGACCAAAATGACCGTCACGAACGATACGATGACGGTGTTCCAGACATAATCCATGGTGTCATATTCGCGGAAAACCGACACGTATTGCGTCAACGTCGCGGTCACGGGGATGATGTGGACCGGCACGGAGAAGATGTCGGCCGAGCTGCGGATCGACGTCAGGAACAGCCACACCAACGGAAAAATGGTGAAGGCGATGGTCAGGATGAGAGCGAGGTAGCGTCCGGCAACGCCGGCTGTGAACCGGCGGCGGCGGCGTCTTGGCTTGCGATGCGCGCTCACGGCCGCAGTATCCATCAGATGGCCCTCCGCTTTGCGATCAGCCACGGCACTCCGTAGAGCAGGCCGAGTACGACCAGGGACATCCCCAGAGCAATGTAGGAGACCGCCGCCGCGTGCCCGAAATCCACGGCCTGGAATGCCAGCAGGTAGGCGTAGACGGTAAGCAGGTTGGAAGCGCCCCCAGGCCCGCCCTGCGTCATCAGCCAGACGACGTCGAAGGTTCGGAACGTGTCTATGATACGCAGCATCAGCGCGATCATGATGACCGGACGCATCAACGGCAGAACAATGTGCCAGAAGCGCTGCCACGGCTCGGCGCCGTCCACCGTCGCGGCTTCGAGCGGCTCCTGGGGCAAGGATTGCAGGCCGGCCAGGAACAGCAGCACCATCAGCGGCGTGTTCTGCCAGATATCGGCGACAATGACCGAGACCAGGGCCCAGGTCGGGTCACTGAGCCAGGGAATGCTGGACAGGTTAAACATGCGCAGCAATGCGTCAACAAGACCGTATTGCGTATTGAAAAGCCAACGAAAATTGAGGCCGACGACGGCGGGAGCGATCATCGGTGGCACCAGCAGCAATGTGCGGGCGAGCCGCATACCCCGCAATTCTCCGTTGACCAGCACCGCGATCGCCATACCAGCCACCACCTCGACCGTGATGGAGACGACGCTGAAGATGATCTGGTTTCGAAGGGCTTGGTTGAACTGGCGGCCAAAAAGCTCGTCTGTGTAATTTCCTGTCCCGATGAACGGCGCGGAGCCGCTCAAATCCCACCGGAAGAAACTCATGAGAAACGAGTACCCCAGGGGATAGACGAAGATGGCGAGCATGACGACGAATGCCGGGCCGGCCAGAAGGTACCCCTTCTGCCAGGTATAGGGCAGCGGCGAACGACGCCGACGCCCCGGCACCCGGTCCTGTGGGATAGACGACATCCTCAGTCGTAGGCTCCGGCCCGACGCATGGTGTCTTCCGCTTCCACGGCCGCCTGATTGAGCGAATCGCTTGGAGAAACCTGGTCGGTGAGCGCCTGTTCGATGGCCGAGAACATCAGGGTGCAGACTTTTGAGAAACCAGGCAGCTTGGGCCATTCCTTGCCGTTCGCGATCGTCGTCTCGAGCTGCTGCAGCCATGTGGCCTGCGGGCCTTTCGCCGCCGCAATCACCTCCTTGGCGATCGCCTGACTGCTGGGGAAGTTGGTGAACTGGTCGAACTGCAGGCGCTGCGCCTCAGGGCCGACCGTAAATTTGATGAATTCGACGGCGGGATCCTTGCGCCCCGACTGGCCGTTGAGGGCCATGGCGTGCGAGATGGCGCAGGATATTGCCGCTTTGTCCCGCACATAGGGCGCGCTCGACCACTTGCCGACAACGCGGGAGGTATCGGGATCGGAGAGCGTTGCGAAAGCCCCCGGCCAATCAAAATTGGCGTAGACCGTTCCAGACGAGAATTCGGTCGAATTTTCGTTCCACTGATAGCCGACGGCATCCGGGGGGACGATTTTGTGCTTCTGGACGAGGTCGCGGTAGAATGTGATGGCCTTGATACCGGCTTCGGAATTGAAGGCCGGTTTGTTGGCTTGGTCGACCCAATCCCCGCCGGCCTGCCACAGGAGATCGCTGAAGGTGCGCTGGGCCGGATCGCCCTGCCCCGGGACAACCAACCCGTAATGGCCGTTGCCGGTGAGTTTCAAGCCGACGTCGACGAGTTCTTCCCAGGTCTCGGCCGGCTTCAGGCCTTTCTCCTGATAGATGTCGCTGCGGTAATATTGAACGCGCGCATCCATGTTGCGCGGAATGGCCGCCAGATTGCCGTTCTTGGGATCGCGCAGATATTTGACCGCGACCGGATAGAAGTCCGCCAACTCCGACTCGCTGAAATAGCTGTTCAGCGGTGCAAAATGGCTGAAGTAGGAGTCAATCTGCGCCGTGTGGGTGCTGTAGACGTCATATTGGCTCGATCGCGCGGCGCTCAACGTGACGACTTTCGATGTCAGTGGCGTGAATTCCAGCAGGTCATAGCGGACTTTGATGCCGGTCTTCGCCGTGAAATCCTGGACTATCTTCTCCCAATATTTGGGATAGAGCGGGCCGCCCGTGATCAGCAGCGCCGTAATTTCGTTCGCCTGCGCCCTGGCGATCCATGGTGCGGCGAGCGAGCCAGCCGCCACCGTGGCGCCAGCCGCCAGGAATTTGCGTCTCGATAAGTTTCCGGACATCACAATTTCCTCCTTGGTTATGATTGGTCGGCCCTTTGGGTCGAGCGACGACGTTCAGCATTCCCGTCAAAGTCCACGGCGGCTTGCTCCTCCCGCCAGGAGACTGTCTGGATCACCCCCATGTACACACCCACTTTGCCCTGCCGTGGGGCCCAGGGCCCTCGCCGGCTGCCGGCGGAGATTCTGCCTTTCTCTTGTCGGTCTTCCGGTGTTCCGTTTCTTCCCACGCGCCTGGCGCGTTCAGCGAACGAGTATCGATCCTCGTGGGGACGAAGAAGGCCTGGGTTGGATATCTCCAACGTTCCAATCCTCCCTTCCCGTAGGCTGCGTTATAGTCTAGTGAGCATTTTTATGACATAGTTGACTGCATATCTAGCCATCAGCCTATAAGCTTATCAGACAAGTGGATGTTAATGATCGATGCCATGGAGGTCAAGCTTCAAACTTTGCCCAAGCAGGTGGCAGGCGTGCTCGCGCGTCGCATCGCCACCGACGGCATTTCCGGGGGCCAGGGACCGTCGGAGCAACACATCCTGCAAGAATTCGGGGTATCGCGCGCCGTAGCGCGGGAAGCGTTGAAGATCCTGGCTTCCCTCGACATGATCGAGATCGCTCAGGGACGGCGCGTGGTGCTGCGTCCGGCCGAGGAATGGGACTATCTCAGTCCATTACTCATCGACTGGCTGCCGCCCGAGCAGATCCGGCAGCTGCTGGCGGAAGCACACGCCACGCGAATAATCATCGAACCTGCCATCGCCGCCATCGCTGCCAAGCACATGACGAAGGAAAACCTCGAGCGTCTTGGCATCCTGCTGGCAGCCATGTCCGCAACCGAGGACAATCCGGATGCGTATCTGAAGCTCGACCTCGACTTCCACATGGAGATTTGCCGGTCTACCCAAAACAGGATCCTCGACCGCTTCATGTATTCGTCGCGATGGTGGCAGGCGGCGAGCCGGCGCGTCAGCAATCAGATGCCTCATGCCCTGTCCTTCGCGACGGAAGATCACAGGGCAATCTATGAGGCACTCGTTTCGCGCGACGCAAAACGTGCGGAAGAAGCGATGCGCCGGCACCTGAAGGCAACCACCGCCGTCGGGTTACCCTATAAGAATTAGCCGTTTGCCATCCTTCGTACGGCGCGGCCAGCAATCGCACTGGCCGCGCCGCGGCGTGTTGGGAGGACACGGCCGGATCCAATGCATGTCGCCCAAAACTGGCCCCGGTCTTGGGGCAACGACATGCAAGAGCGCATCGCCTGAATCCGTTTCAACACGGCGCGCTTCAAGCCCTTTTCGCTTCCCGCTCCTGGTGCTGCCGGGCGCGAAAACCAAACATATCACCCTTGTCCTTGATTTCCGCCCAGACGGGCGCGGTATGCTTGTCGATGGCGGCGACGTCCAGGGCGGAAATCGTCCAGCCTACGCTCTCGACGTTTTCCTCCAGTTCGCTGAGAGTACGCGCGCCGACGAGCGGCGAACTCACGCCTGGCCTGCTGGTAAGCCACTGGATCGCAAGCTGCGGCACGGTCTTGCCGTAATTGGCAGCAATCGGCTTGAGGGCCTCGACTGCGGCGACGGCACGCTCGTAGGTGCCCGGCTGGAACAGCACGGTGGTGCGCCGCTCGTCTCCCTCGACGAACTTGGTATCGCGCGAGAGCAGGCCGGTAAGCAGCCCCTGGGCAAGACCACTGTAGGGCATGACGCCGATATTGTGCTTGCGACAGTAGGGCAAAGTTTTCTCCTCAACCTCGCGCCATAGCATGTTGTAAGGAGGCTGGAGCACGTCGATGACGCCATACTGGCGTGCGCTATCCATATCAGCAGTGGTGAAATTGGAAACGCCGACCGCCCTGATCCGCCCGGATAACCGCAGCTGTTCCATCATTTCCATGGTCGGCCCAATAGGGAAATCCGCGTTCGGCCAGTGGACGAAATAGATGTCCACATAGTCCGTCTGCATCCGTCTCAACGAGCAGTTGAGCGCCGCCTCTATCGCCGCGGGTTCGAGATGGTTTGGGGCAACCTTGGTCGCGATCACCGCTTTTTCCCGGTTGCCGGCGAGCGCCTTGCCGACAACGACCTCGGCATGGCCATGCCCATAGGCTTCGGCCGTGTCGATCAAGGTAACGCCGAGTTCAATGGCGCGTTGAATCACCCGTATCGATTCCTTGTCATTGGCCGCGCCCCAGAACGCGCCCGACATACCCCAAGTACCCAGGCCGATCTCCGATACCTTGACCGGAGACGATCCCAGCTGTCGCTGTTGCATGTTGCTCCTCCTCCTGATCGGCGGCTTGCCCGTCTCGGCACGCGCCCGCTTACAACAACAATTATAGACTTATATGCTCGTCTGACAAGTAAATCATGACCTGACCTTGTTTTTCTACCAGAGATAGAATTTTCCACCGCCCAGGCCGGCAAACCGTCTTGCGACGACCCAAACCCGGCAAAAACACATTCGGCAAAACCGTCGTAAAAGGGGGTTTACGTTTCATCTTCTCTTCTTGTATGCTCATCGGACAAGTTGGAGCATTACCCGCAAAGGTGAGTGCACAGGTATGGGTGAGCCACCCCGGGAGGAGCTTCGATGAAGATCGTGGACATCAAGACGGCGGTCGTCGCCTATCACGGCAAGGCGACCCTGATCCGTATCGATACCGACGCCGGTATCACCGGCTATGGGGAGGCAAATCCCGACGCGGGCGCGGCCGCAATCGTTGGGCTTATTTCGGAATTGAAGTCCGAGCTTATTGGCCAGGATCCTCGCAACGTCGAATATTGCTGGGACAATATCCGCCGCGACCATGTCTTTTCCGGTGCGCAGGCCGGCATCTTTCTCATCGCGCTGACCGGGCTTGAAATGGCGCTTTGGGACGTGGCGGCGAAGGCCGCGGGGCAGCCGCTTTATCGAATGTTCGGCGGCAAGTTCCGCGACCGGATAAGGCTTTATGCCGATTGCGGCGATGGCGATGACGAAACGGGATCGCCGCAGGGGTGCGCAACGCGCGCCCGCCGCATGGTGGCCGAGGGCTTCACGGCGGTGAAATTCGACATCGACAACATGCGCCATCCGGCAAAGTTCGATGCGGTGAACCACACCATCAACGGCGCCGAGCTCCGCTCAATGGTCGAGCGCGTTGCGGCGGTGCGCGACGCGATCGGTCCTGACGTCGATCTCTGCATCGACCTGCACGCGCGCTATGACGTACTCAGCGCCAGCCGCATAGCGTCGGAGATGGAGCGGTTCAACCTTCTGTGGCTGGAAGAGCCTATTCCTGCTGAGAACGTCGAGGCGCTGAAACAGATCCGCATGAGAACCAAGACGCCAATCTGCGTCGGCGAAAATCTCTACCTGCGCTGGGGTTTCCGGGAATTGTTCCAGAATTACGGCGCCGACGTCATCATGCCCGATGTGCCGAAATGCGGCGGCCTTGCCGAAAGCCGCAAGATCGCGAATCTCGCTGAAATGTATTACGTGCCATTCGCACCGCATCTTGTGTCGACACCGCTGGGCACGATGGCGACATGCCACGTGTGCGCGAGCGTGCCGAACTTCCTCGTGCTGGAGTGGCATGCCCTCGAAGAGCGGGAAGCGTGGGATAGCTATGTGCGCCTGCCGGATGGCGCCAAGTCGATGGTCGAGGATGGCCACATCGTCATACCCGACACGCCCGGCATCGGCGTCGAGCTCAACATGGACGGCGTGCACAAATACGCCGTGCCTGGCTTCGGCATCTTTGAATAGGCGCTGACCGGACAACATGCGGTTAAGCGGAAGTGCGTTTTGGCCACGTTTCTGCCGCTCGACGAAATGAGGTCCGTTGGGAGGAAACCATGGGCAAGCGGATCGTTTTCACCGGTGGCAGCGGCAAGATCGGCCGCCACGTCATACCCTATCTGCTCCAACGCGGGCATCAGGTTCTGAACCTCGACCTCACACCTCTCGATGTGCCTGGGGTGGAGACTGTCATCACCAACCTTGCGGATGCCGGCGAGACCTACAATGCGCTGACGCTGCATTTCGGGTTCAAGGAATATTTCGGCGGAAAGGGCCGCGGCCCGGTCGACGCCGTGGTCCATTTCGCGGCGATCCCGCGGATATTCCTGCGGCCGGACAACGCCATGTTCGCCGCCAATGTGCAGTCCACCTACAATGTGATCGAGGCCGCCACCAAACTCGGCATCCGCAAGATCGTCACAGCTTCCAGCGAAACGGTCTATGGCGTGTGCTTTGCCGAAGGCGAACGCGACTTCACATCGTTTCCGGTGGAAGAGGACTACGACACCGATCCGACCGACAGCTATGGCCTTTCAAAAGTCCTGGGCGAGAAGATCGCGCGCTCCTTCGCTTCCCGCACGGGAAGCGATATCTACGCACTGAGGATCGGCGGCGTTGTCGAACCGCAGGACTACGCCCGGTTTCCAGAGTTCCTGGCGGAGCCCTCAAAGCGGCGGCGCGACGGCTGGACCTATATGGACGCGCGCGACCTGGGCCAGATCGTGCATTTGTGCATCGAGAAGGACGGTTTGGGGTTCCAGGTATTCAACGCCGTCAACGACAACATCGTCTCGGACACACCAACGGCAGAGTTTCTCAAGAGGCACGCGCCCGACACGCCAATCACGCGTTCAATGGACGTGTTCGAGGGGCCAATCTCAAATCGAAAGCTGCGCGAGGTCCTGGGGTTCAAGCAGGAACATGATTGGCGAACGCGCCCGGCGGGTTCATGACGGCGCACGACGTGACCCATCGAGGGAACCGACGCATCCCCTCAGGAATGCGTTGGCGCCAAAGGCTCACGTGTGGCGTATTTCCGTTCCCAGCACTTTCAGGCATTCGCGGATAAAGGCCGCAAGCGCCGTCCAACCTTTGGCCGACACCATCGTCCCATCCACATAGGCATCGGTCGGAGACAGATCGATGTAGGTGCCGCCAGCAAGCGTCACCTCCGGCTCGCAAGCCCCTAGCGCGCCGACCTTCTTGCCGCGGACGACGCCGTCCACAGCGACCAGGATCTGGACGCCGTGGCAGATCGTAAATATCGGCTTCTTTGCCTCGTGGAAGTGGCGGACCATCGCCTGCACGCGCTTGTCGGTGCGGATGTATTCCGGTCCGCGCCCGCCGGCGCAGTAGACCGCATGATACTGATCAAGCTGCTTCTCGGCCTCCGAGAAAGTCTTGTTGATCAGTGCGTTGTGACCGGGTTTTTCAGTGTAGGTCTGGTCGCCTTCGAAGTCGTGCAGCGAGGTCTTGATCAAGTCGCCGGCGTTTTTGTCGGGGCAGACGACATGAACAGTGTGGCCGACGGTCTCCATCGCCTGCTGGTAGACGAAGATTTCATATTCCTCGGTGAACTCACCTGTCAGCATCAGGATTTTTTTGCCTGCCATGGCTCTTTCCTCTCGGTGTTTGTGATGGGCAAGGCGCACCCCGCGTCTTGCCCCTAAGGGATCGAAGTCGGGATCAGAACGGTGAGTCGGGGAAGTAGTATTCCTTGGCGTTGGCCTGGGTGATCAGCGGTGCGTCAAGCTTGACCGTGCCGCGAACCGGCGCCTGGCCAATCAAATTGGCGACGGTCATGTAGATTGCCGTCTTGATCATCGACGGCGGGGTATGGGGTCTCGACCGGCGTCATTGCATCGCCGTCGATCACTTTCTTGACGATATCCTTCATGCCGTTGCCGCCGAGCGCCAGCTTGATGTCCGTCCGGCCCGACTGCTTCACGGCCTCCAGCACACCGAGCAGCATGTCGTCATCATTGGCCCAGACCGCGTCGATATGCGGATACTTGGCCAGGTAGTCCTGCATGAACTTGAAGGCTTCATCGCTATTCCAATGGGCATATTGAATGTCGAGCACCTTCAGGCCGGTGCCCTTGATCGTATCCTCGAAGCCCTTGATACGCTCGTCGTCGATGACGGTCGGAATGCCGCGCAGCACGACGAGGTCACCCTTGCCGCCCAGCTTGTCGATCATGAACTTCGCTGTGTTGGTGCCCACCGCGATATTGTCGCCGGCAAGGTAGAGGTCCTGGATCGAAGCATCGGTCAGCCCCCGATCGACGACGGAAATGAACGTCCCCATATCCTAGATGGCCTTGACCGGCTGGGTCAGTTCCTCGGACGTGTATGGCAGGATGACCAGGGCATCCAGCTTGCGGCTGGCGGACAAATCCTCCAGCGCGCTCACCTGCTCGGCCGCCGATGGCGAGGTCTTGACGACCACCTCGACATCCGGAAACGCCGCGTTGGCGGCAGCCTGTGCGTGGTACACGATTCCAGCCGTCCAGCCATGATCCGCCGCTGGGATCGAGACCGCCATGGATTGCTACACTTCTGTCGGTCCGAATCGCATGCGATCGGTGCCGCGCTTAAGGGCGATGCGCAAATGGATGCCTATTAACGAGAGATGATCGAGGGGCACGTCGCGTTCTACGTCGAAGTGCTTGAGCCGCTGTCACCGCTTCCTCAGGAGGATGTCAGCCGTCGCCGCGTCGGCATCATTGGCGCGGCCGAGGCGCTGTCGGTCGAGATGGTTCGCGGCGCCGCCACGAAGGAAGAGGCAAAGTCTGGCCACCCTGATCATGAGCTGGCTGTCGGCGCCCGCGCCATCCTATGCTCCCGGACTGCCATGAGCGAACCACTGTTCCACAAGATCGACTGCGTGATGCTCAAGGTGGCGGACCTGGATGCCGCTCTGGGATTCTACTCCGAAGCCCTTGGGCATCCACTTCTCTGGCGATCGCCAGAGGCTGCTGGACTGGGAATGCCAGGAACGGACGCGGAGCTTGTCTTGCATACCGATCTGGGTCCCGAGGTGGATCTGCTTGTGGACAGTGTCGACGCCGCCCTGGAGCGCTTCGTCGACGCAGGCGGTACGATTATCAAGAAGCCATTCGACATCCCGATCGGCCGTTGCGCCGTCGTTCGTGATCCGTTTGGCAACGCCCTGGTCATGCTTGACCAAACCAAGGGCACCTTCGTCACCGATGCAACCGGGCAAGTGCTGCGCGTCGAGTAAGCCCTAGCGACAGAAGGTCGGCGGACGTTACAAAAACCGGCGTGGATTCCTATGAGTCCACAGCTGACCAGATTGGGCCCAAAAAGGACACCGGGCGTCAGGACGATTTTCCCCGGCTCGATGGCACATTGATTGACGGTACTGACGAGGCAAATGGTAAGCCTCGTGCCGCAGCGATAGTTGATGTCCTGATCAAGGAGTATGACGAGTATGTCAGCGGCTTCGGAAGGCATGGCGGCCACGTAAGGCGCGGTCTCGCTCAATCGGCCAGATCGGCGCCACCCGTCTCACGACGTCAGGGTGGCGAAAAGGTGGTTCAGTCGAAGAACCCGGCGTCCTCTTCCAGTAGATACTTCTTGGCGGCCTTGGCGTCGATGTCGAGACCAAGCCCGGGGGCTTCTAGCAGATCAATCATCGAATCCTTCACAATCTGCTTAGGCAGGCCGATGACGATGTCGTTCCACCAGGGGTCGGAGGCGCTCGGGTATTCGAAGGCGATGTAGTTGGCGGGCAAGGTGGCGCAGACATTGATCAGCGCGCCGAGGCCGAGGAGGCCATTCGCGGTGCCGTGCGGCGCCATCAGGATCGAGTGCATATAGGCGTGCTCGGCGACCCATTTGAGCTCGGCGATGCCACCGATGTCGGCGGGATCCGGGCCGATGACGCGCACTGCCTGCGTCTCGATCAGTTCCTTGAAGTTGTGACGCAGGTAGATCTGCTCTCCCGTGTGGATGGGCGTGGAGGTGGATGTGGTGAGTTCACGATAAGCCTGCGGATTGACCCATGGCACGTAGTCGCCCGTCAGCATGTCCTCGAGCCACATGAGATTGTATTCTTCCACCGCCTGCGCGAAGCGGATGGCGTCGGGCAGGAACCAGCCGGGGCCGCAATCCAGCGCGAGCGAAACCTTGTCGCCGAGCACTTCCTTCATGGCGATGACGCAGTCGATCATATGCGCCATGCCGCGCTCGCTGATCTGCCCCTGGTCCATCGCGCCGTGATAGGTCGGTGGCTGCCGGACGCCGTAATGGAAGTCGGGTACGCTCGTCTTCATGTTGGAGTGGAAGCTGATGCCCTGCTTCACCATGAAGAAGTTTTGCGGTTGCTCCATCATCCATTTGACATCCGCCGCATAGTCCTCGGGCCTGTCGCCGGTCCTTTTTTTGCGGATGGAGCCGTTATAGACCTGCACCTTGTCGCGGACCTTGCCGCCGAGCAATTTGTAGACCGGAACGCCTGCCGCCTTGCCGGCGATATCCCACAAGGCATGCTCGATTGCAGAGACAGCGGCGCCATAGGGCTTGAACGAGCCGCGCTGGCGGATCTTCAGCATGCAGCGCTCGACGTCGGTCGGGTCCTCGCCGATCAGTGCGTCGCGGAAATGCAGCACCCAGGGCTTGAGATAGGGCTTGGTGTACTCAACCTCGCCAAGGCCATAAAGACCTTCGTCGGTGACGATGCGGACGATGGGGTGCTTGCCGATGACGGCGCACCTGAGATCGGTGATCTTCATGCTTTCCCTTTCCTACACTGCCTCAAAATGTGAGGCGGTCAGCTCCAGGTCCGGTCCCAGGAATATTCGTCGTCCCAGTGCTCGGTCGGCTGCCAGATGCCTTTGACACCGTCCTGCAGGTGTTGGCTGATGACTTCATCGACCACGTCGTCGATGCCCAGGCCCGGCTTGTCGGGCACTGTAATGAACCCGTCCTTGACCAGCGGCTTGGGCAAGCCGGTGACGATGTCGTCCCACCAGTCCACTTCCACGCTGTGATATTCGAGCGCCATGAAGTTTTCCGTGGCCACCGCAACATGCGCGGCGGCCATTGCCGCGATCGGGCTTTCCGCCATGTGAATGGCCATGGCAACGCCGTGGTCCTGCGCCGCGTCGCCGATCTTCTTGGTCTCGAGGATGCCGCCGGTGGTAAGTAAGTCCGGATGGATGACCGAAATGCCTGAGTTGAGCAGCGGCTCGAAGCCTTCCTTGAGGTAGATGTCCTCACCCGTGCAGATCGGCACGGACGTTGCCTCCTGCAACCGCCGATATTGCTCGGTGTACTGCCAGGGGATCACGTCCTCAAGCCAGGCTGGTGCGTATTTCTCGATCCGCCGGGCGAGACGGATGCCGTCCTGCAGCGAGACGTGGCCGACATGGTCGATGGCGAGCGGGATCTCGTAGCCGATCACCTCGCGGACCTCGTGGATATATTGATCGAGCAGGTCGATGCCCTTTTCGGTGAAGTGGAGGCCGGTGAAGGGATGCGGCACGTTCTGCGCGTCGTAAGCGGCATTACGCGCCCGGCGCTCGTCCAGTGTGCCTGCTCGCCCGCGGCCGGCATGCGTGCGGAAACCGTCGAGCACGCCGGCCGGCGCGACGACCGCGCCTGGGATGTGGGAGATCTGCGCCAGCCCGAGGTCCATCTTGAGGAAGGTGAAACCGAGGTCCATCCGCGCCTTGAGCCGCCTTCCGGTCTCGGTGCCGCTGGGCTTGTCCGCGTCGGTGTCGCAATAGACTCGCACCTTGTCGCGGAACCGTCCTCCAAGCATCTGGTAGATCGGCACGCCATAGGCCTTGCCAGCGAGGTCCCAGAGAGCGATCTCGATTGCCGAGACACCACCACCCTGCCGCCCATGACCGCCAAATTGCTTGATGCGGCGGAACAGTCGATCGATGTCGCAAGGATTCTCGCCCAGCAACCGGCTTTTCAGCATCAGCGCATAGGTGGCGCTGGCGCCGTCGCGCACCTCGCCCAGGCCGACAATACCCTGGTTGGTGTAGATCTTGACGAGCGCCGAGGTGAACGGCGCGCCGACGATTTCGGCTACCCGCAGGTCGGTGATGCGTAGGTCGCTCGGCTTGGAATTCGTGTTCACCCGATTGAGCGCTGCGTCGGCTCCACCCGTCTTTGGCATGACTTATCCTCACTCTGGTCTGCTGGGTTTGTCGAAAGCACGCCGGGGCGGCATCGAGCGTTGCTAGCCCAGCTCGATCTCATTGGCCTGCAGGTAGTCGCGGTTCATCTCAACGCCGAGACCAGGCTTCGACGTCAGCTTGAGGCTGCCGTTCGAAACGTCGAGCGGTCTGTCGATGAGGTGATCGTATTTGCCCAGGTTCCACTCCGACGTTTCGAGTTTGTAGAAGTTAGGCACCGTCATCATCACCTGCGCTCCCGCAACCACGTTGATCGGCCCCGCGGCGTCGTGCGGCGAGACCGGGATGTAATAGGCTTCGCACAGGGCGGAAATCTTCTTCAGTTCGGTAATGCCGCCGGTCCAGGTAACGTCCGGCATGATGTAGTCAGCGAGCTTGTTCTCGAGCACCGGCACGAAATCCCACTTCGTGTGGCCGCGCTCGCCCCACGAGATAGCGGCACTGACCTTCTCACGCACCTGCTTGAGGGCGTTGAGGCTCTCTGGCGGGCAAGGCTCCTCAAACCAGTCGATCTGGCCGGCTTCCTCAAGGCTCCGGCACAGGCGAATGGCGGTGGGAACGTCGAAGCGGCCATGCGCGTCGATCAGGATGTCGACATCGGGCCCCGCCGTTTCGCGGATCAGCGCCGTGAGTTCGGCCGCTTCGCGCTCGTCCTTGCGGGTCATGCTGCCGTCGAGGTAGCCGTCCCGCTGTTCGCGGGACAGGCCATCGGCAATGCGACCCTGGTGGGGGAAAGGGTCGAACTTGAGCCCGGTGTGTCCGGACTCGACGATGTCTCGAATTTCGCGGACCACGGCCTCCTTGCTGGTAAATTTGGCCTGGTTGGGATGCGTGTAGAGCGCGATTTCATCGCGTACCGGTCCGCCCAGCAGTTCGTAAATCGGCTTACCAAGGACTTTGCCTCGGATGTCCCAGAGGGCTATGTCGATGGCGCTCACGCATTCGACCGCGGCGCCGCGGCTGCCCATATAGGTGAAGCTGCGGAAAATTTTGTGCCACAGGTGCTCGATGCGCGCTGGATCTTCGCCGGTCACGGCGATGCCGATCTGCCGAAGGATCGTGCAGAGAGCGCGGTTGGCGAGCCTGGTGGTGGTTGTGATCTCTCCCCAGCCGCTCACCCCCTCATCGGTCGTCACTTCGACGAACAGGTACTCTCCCCAATATGAAGCATCTGACTTGATCAGCCACGGCCGAACGCTCGTGATTTTCATCTCTCAACTACCTTTATCTGATTGTCAGGCTAACGATGTTCCAGATTGGAGGGGCTATCCGGCCCGAGCGGCGTTGCGCGCACGCATCTGTTCGAGAACATGCCGGCCGGAACCCTCGACATGGCGGGAAATGAGTTCGGCGGCCTTGTCTGCCTCTCCCGCCTTCACGAGTGCGATGAGTTCGCGGTGCTCGCGAATGATTGCGGCCCGCCGTGCGAGCGTGAAATTGAAACGCCGGCTTACGGCTCGCAGCACCTCGCGATGCTTCCACCAAAGCTCTGCGGCATGGCGGTTATAGTGGCGTTGGTACATCACGGTGTGGAAAGCGGTATCCAGTTCACTGTGCCTGAACGTGTCGGCAAAGTTGTTCTCTTCAATCAGGCCTTGGATGCGTTCGAGTTCGGCAATGTCTTCGCCGGTCGCCATATTCACAAACCATCGCGTCAGGGCCGGCTCGATCAGGACTCCGATCTCGTAGATATCCCGGACAAAATCCTGATCTATGGGCCGGACGCGCGCCCCGCGGTTGGCGACAAAGGTGACAAAGCCCTCCCCGCGCAAAAGCTGCAGAGCCTCGCGCACGGGGTTTGTCGAGGTGCCGTGGCGCCGGGCAAGATCAGTCACCACAAGCCGCTCGTTGGCGGCGAGCCGCCCCTCAATGATGTCTTCCCTGATCAGCTCATAAAGCGAGGCGCCCTCGCTGGAGGCCCCGATGGGGTCAATGCCTGCGGGTGGCTCTGCTTTAAAATCGCCTGTTTCGCCCAAGGCCGGCTCCCCAATTCAATACACACTTTCATCGATATCACGCACGGTTTCCATAAACAATGTACGATTTAGCGCGTTGACAGATAATCCACTATCTGAAAACGTACAAAGTGCTCGAAGGGATACACAGAACAGGAAGACGTCCCGCGATCGAACGAGCATGGACCGCTTGCCTCGAAGCAGAGCGGCATGGGAGAGAACCTGGAGGATACCTATGACGAGGATTACACTCGGCGGTGCCGTCCTGCGCGGCACTGTCTCCACTGCTTTAGTGGTATCGCTGTCCGCGTCGGCGCTGGGTGCGCCGCCGGTCGATTTGAGCAAGTGGTCGCCGGAATATGTGCGCTCCATTGCGGGCACACAGGATTTTGATACGGCGGCCGATTGCGGCAAAGTCACCCCGCTCGACTACAAGGGGCGACTGACTTTCTGGTATCAGGGCGTGTTCGAGGGCGATCCCGACCTCCTGCGCCAGTATTACAAGGATTTCTTCGAGACCTTCCGCAAGACCTATCCAAACATCCAGCTCGAGGAACAGGCCCTCACCTACAACGACCTTCTTGACAAGTTCCGCACGGCGCTCCTGGGCAATGCCGCGCCGATGGCGGTCCGCCTGCAAATCCTGGGTGGTACCGAGTTCGCCGCAAAGGGCTATCTGCAGCCTCTCAAGCCCGAGGATGTGGGGTATTCGACCGAGGATTTCTGGCCTGGCGCCATGAAGGCGGTGACCTGGGACGGGGTTACCTACGGCATTCCAACCAACAACGAGACGATGGCGTTCATCTGGAACGCCGACATCTTCAAGCGTGCCGGCCTCGATCCGGACAAGGCTCCGGCAACCTGGGACGACGTCGTCAAGTATTCCAAGCAGATCCACGACAAGCTCGGCATTTCCGGGTACGGCCTCGTGGCTCGCAAGAATGCCGGCAATACGCCGTACCGATTCATGCCGCAACTGTGGGCCTATGGCGGCGGCGTCTTCGACGAAGCCACCGCAAACCCGACCTACAAGGAGGTCGAACTCAATAGTCCCCAGAGCAAAGCGGCGCTGCAAGCCTCGTACGATATGTATGTTCGCGACAAGTCGGTTCCGGTGTCGGCACTCACCAACCAGCAGGCCGATAACCAGCCGCTGTTCCTCGCCGGCCAACTCGGCATGATGGTCTCGCACCCGTCCGACTACAACGTCATGCTAGACTTGCAGAAAAAGGCGACGGGCACCGACAAGGACAAGGCGCAGACCGTCATCGACAACATGCGCTACGGGCTGATTCCGACTGGCCCAGACGGCAAGCGCGCCGTTGTATTCGGCGGCTCGAACATTCACATCCTGAAGCCCGAATATGTCGAGGGCGGCAAGGTGGACGAGCCGGCTGCAAAGGCCATCATCTGCATGTGGACGAGCCCTGAATGGTCGCTGAAGATGGCCTACGCCGGCTCGAACCCGGGCAACCTCAACGGCTTCAAGACCAAATGGATGAAGGAACGTCTGGACAGCATCAAGTTCCTCGATGTCACGACGTCGATGCTGCCATACGGCATCCCGTTTCCAGCGCTGCCGCAGTCTCCCGAGATCATGAACATCATCGTCCCGGACATGCTGCAGAATGCCCTGACCGGAGCGATGACCGTCGATCAGGCAGCGGACGACGCGGCCGAAAAGGTGAAGAGCCTGGTGGAAGGCAAACTCTAGTTTGAACCTGGCTTACGATTCGACCGGCCTGCACCGACGGTGCAGCCGGTTCGTTCCAAGGAAAATAAGGGCGCGCCACAGTGACGATCGTGACCGGTAAGGCCGAGGCTCGCCGAAGATTGCAATCCGGTAGGTCCGGCGTGCTGCGGAGGGTATGGGAGCATCGCGCCGACTACGCCTACGTGCTCCCGGCGATCGCCGTGATGCTCATCGTCATCGCCTATCCGATCTATTACACAATCGAGCTGTCGTTTTTTAAGACGCCGCCAGGCCTACAGCTGCGCGACAAGATCTACGTCGGCTTCGACAACTACACGAACATCCTCACCAGTCCGGTGTTCTGGAAAGTCACCTGGAACACTATGATCTGGACACTGGCATCGACTTTCATCTCCTTCGTCCTGGGGTTTGGCTCCGCGCTGGCGCTCCACCGCGACTTTATCGGCCGTGGCGTCCTGCGCGCTATCCTGATCATTCCCTGGGTTATCAGCGCGGTCGCCGCTTCCTACATCTGGAAGTGGATCTACCATTCGGACTTCGGGGTCATCGGTGCGGTGCTGGTCGGTCTCGGATGGGCCGACCGGCCGCCGAATTTCATCGACAACGTCAGCACGGTGCTGCCCTCCCTGATCGTCGTCAATATCTGGCGCGAGTTTCCGTTTGCCATGATCATGATGATGGCCGGCCTGCAGACGGTCCCCGAACAGCTGCTGAGCGCCGCAAAAGTCGACGGGGCCAGTGCGTGGCAGCGCTTCTGGCACGTCACCTTCCCGCATCTGAGCAGCGTCTCGACGGTGACCATCCTGCTGCTCGCAGTGGCCAACTTCAATTCCTTCATCATCCCCTGGATCATGACCGGCGGCGGGCCGTCCAACGCATCGCATATCTGGATCACCCATATTTATGAGCTCGCCTTCGGACGACAGCTATGGGGCGTGGCATCGGCCTATTCGGTGCTCCTGTTCCTCATCCTGATGACGCTGGGCTATTTCTATGTCCGTGCGCTAAGCGGCAACGAACGCAAAGAGGGGAGCGCATGAGCACGCTTGCCGAGACAGCCCCTCGGGGTCAGACCCGTCGCCGCATGCGCGTCGACGGATGGCGGTGGGGCGGGCGCATCTTCCTTGTGTTCATGCTGCTTTACACCGCGTTGCCGATGATCTGGATGCTGCTCACTTCGATCAAGTCCGGCTTCGCGGCGATGCAATTTCCGCCGCAATGGTGGCCAGACGAGCCTACCCTTGCCAGCTACCAGAAGCTGCTCGATCCTCAGAACAGCGTCGGCCAGGACTTCCTCCGCTTCTTCTGGAACAGCCTTTTCGTGTCGACTGCCACGACAATCCTTTCGGTGATCGTGGCTGTCCCGGCGGCCTACGCCTTCTCGCGCTTCCGTTTCCCCGGCCGGAACTTCCTGTTCTTCGCCGTGCTGCTGCGCAACATGTTCCCGGCTGTGATCTTTCTCGTGCCGCTGTTCATACTGATGCGCATGCTCGGGCTGGTGAACACGCATGGCTCGCTGATCCTCACCTATCTCACTTTCGGCCTGCCGCTGGCGATCTGGCTGCTCAAGGGTTTCTACGACAACATCCCGGTGCAGCTCGAGCAGGCGGCGCGCATCGACGGGGCAACGCGGTTCCAGGCCTTCATCCTGATCGTGATGCCGCTTTCGACGCCCGGGATCATCGCCACCGCGATCTATTCCTTCATCGGTGCGTGGAACGAGTACATCTACGCCTACACCTTCCTTTCCAAGAACGAGCAGCTGACCCTGCCGGTCGGCATACAGCGCTTCTTCTCGGAAAACACGACGGACTTTCCGGGCCTGATGGCGGCCAGCTTTATGATGAGCGTGCCCGTCGTCGTGTTGTTCCTCGTCCTGCAGCGATACTTCGTACGCGCCCTTACAGAAGGCGCGGTCAAACACTAGGGAGTTGCCGATGGCCCACGTGGTCCTCAAAGATCTCGTCAAGACCTATGGCGGCTTCAAAGCTGTCAACAACGTTTCGCTGACGGTCAACGATGGCGAGTTCGTCGCGCTCGTCGGTCCTTCAGGCTGCGGCAAGACAACCACGCTCAATCTCGTCGCCGGGCTGATCCCGATCACGTCGGGCGACATCGTCATCGGCGACCGCGTCGTCAACGACCTCGATCCCAAGGACCGGGACATCGCAATGGTGTTCCAGAACTACGCGCTCTATCCGCAGAAATCGGTCTATAAGAACCTGGCGTTCCCGCTGCAGATGCGAAAACTGCCCAGGGACGAGATCGACAAGAAGGTGAAGGACGCGGCGCGAGTGCTCGACATGACGCACCTGCTTGAGCGCAAGCCGCGCGAACTTTCCGGCGGGCAGCAGCAGCGTGTAGCCCTGGGCCGTGCCCTCGTCCGCGACCCGGCCGTGTTCCTCATGGACGAGCCCCTCTCCAACCTCGATGCCAAGCTGCGCGTGCAGATGCGGTCGGAGATCAAGCGCTTCCACCAGGACCTCAAGGCGACGATCATCTATGTGACGCACGACCAGCTCGAAGCGGTGACCATGGCCGACAAGATGGCGGTGATGAACGGCGGCTTCCTGCAGCAATACGATTCACCGGCGCAGGTCTTTGCCCATCCGATGAACATGTTCGTCGCAAGCTTCATCGGCAGCCCGGCGATGAGCCTTATTTCGCTGCAGGCATCGACAGCGAACGGCAATGCCGTGTTGACCAGCGCAGAGGGCTGGAGCCTTGAGCTCTCGCCGCGCAACGCCCGCAAAGTCGCGGGGGCAACGACCAAGAAAGTCGTGCTCGGCGCACGTCACTCGACGATCAAGCTCCACAAGAGTGCAGTGCCAGGCAGCGTCCCGGCAAAGGCCTACACGGTGGAGCCGACCGGAGACGTCACCTTCGTGCAGGCGTTCCTGTCCGGCGCCATCGTCAATGTCAGCGTGCCGCCGACCATTGCCGTCGCGCCCGACGAGCAGATCTGGCTCGAGTTCGACCAGGAGCGCATGCATCTGTTCGACGGCGAAACTGAAATGGCCCTCAAGGCCGATTGAGACCAGGCGGATGCTTGTGGGACGTGGGCTTGGATGACTACGAAGCTTAAGATTACTGCGATCAAGGCCTATCCGGTGTGGGTTGGAACGCGCAACCAGATGCTCGTCAAGGTCGAGACCGATCACGGCATTTTCGGCTGGGGCGAGAGCGGCTTGAGCGGTCGCGAGAGGGCCGTGGCCGGCGCGGTCGAGCACTATCGCGAGTTTCTCATCGGCCGCGATCCCATGCAGATCGGGCGGATCTGGCAGGAAGTCTATCGCAGCCAGTACTTCGAAGGCGGGCGCGTTCTGCAGGCGGCGATTTCCGCCATCGACATCGCCCTTCACGACATCAAGGGCAAGGCGCTGGGAGTGCCGGTCTACGAACTGCTCGGCGGCAAGCAGCGCGACCGCATCCCCACCTTCGCCTCGACCGGAGACGAGGCCGAGGGCGATGTTGCCATCGAACGAGCCCGCGAACTGCGCGCACAGGGGTGGCAGGCGATCCGCTTCTTCCCCGTCGGGCAAAGCAGCAGGGACATCTTCGAGCCGCGCGAGTCGATCGGCGCTACCGCGACCATGCTGAACAAGGCCCGCGAGGCGCTGGGCGACGACGTCGTCCTCGGCATCGACTATCACCATCGTCTGTCGGTGGCAGAGGCGGCCAGCTTCTGCAACAAGCTCGGCCGTGGCGTGCTTGATTTCCTCGAGGAGCCGATACGCGACGAGACACCTGAGGCCTACGAATCCCTGCGTACGATGACCGACATCCCCTTTGCCATCGGCGAGGAATTTGCCAGCAAGTGGCAGTTCCTCCCCTACATCGAGCGCGGCATCCATCAGTTCAACCGGCTCGATATTTGCAATGTCGGCGGGCTCACCGAGGCGATGAAAGTCGCTGGCTGGAGCGAGGCGCACTATGTGGACCTGATGCCGCACAATCCCCTTGGCCCAGTGTGCACGGCCGCGACCGTGCATCTCGCCGCCGCGGTACCCAACTTCGCGTGGCTCGAGACCCGGGCGCCCGAAAGAAAGCTGGGCTTCGACAATTCCAACTTCTTCCCCGTGCAACCACGGCTCGACGGCCCCGACTATCCGGTCAGCGATCTGCCGGGGCTCGGCGTCGAGGTCAACGAAGAGGCGATCCAGGCGGAGAGCTTTCGTTTCTGGGAAGCGCCTCACCTTAAGCGCCGCGACGGTTCTGTTACGAACTGGTAGTTCCATCCACCGGAGTCTAAAATGACGCATACTTCCGACATTACTCGACCCCCTAAAGACCTGATCGACGCGCTAAGGGAAATCGGCGCCGCGACGGTTGCCGGCACGCTTGGCCACATGGGATTCCGCAATCCGCACATGGTTGGTCCCGTGCCGCAAAACCACGGGAAGTCGATCGTCGGGCCGGCGCTGACGCTCCAATTCCTGCCGCAGCGGCCTGACCTTTTCAACGAGGGAGAATATGCCGATCCGGAGACGCAACTGCACCGGCACGTGCTCTATCACGCGCAGGAGGGCGACGTGGTCGTGGTCGACGCGCGCGGCGACATGAGCTCGGGCGTCTTCGGCGATATGATGTCGACGTATTTCAAGGGCAGAGGCGGCGCGGGCATCGTCATCGATGGCTGCATGCGCGACCGGCCCAATGTCGAAAAGCTCGATCTGCCGCTATGGCTGCGCGGCTGGACGCCAAATTATCATGTGCAGACCAGCATCTATCCCAATGCCGTCAACGTTCCAATTGCCTGTGGCGGTGTCACGGTGATCCCCGGCGACATCATCGTCGCCGACGACGACGGGGTGGTGGTGCTTCCCGTGGCAATGGCCGCAAAAGTGATCGATGAATCGCAGAAGCATCACGATTGGGAGGAGTTCTCACGAGCGAAGCTCATGGAGGGCGGGTCCTTGCAACGATATTATCCGCTGCATGACGATGCCCGCGGGGAATACGAGGCGTGGCGCAAAGCCAACTCCAGATCTTGATAGACGGGACGTTGGTCGCGTCTTTCCATACGTGACAACGCATCAAACTACCTCTGAAGGCGCCTGCGCCTAAGTTTGATCGCGAGCACTGTTACGACGGAATTTTCGAACGGCACGTTCGGGCGAATTGGTCGAGATCCCCGCTGGTGGAAGAGACAGGCGGGGCTCGGCTTCTATCCGAGACTGACCACAACCTTGCCGAACGGCCCGCGCCGCTGGTGCTCGAACGCCTCGTGGACATCCTCGAACGGGTAGACGGCATCGATCACCGGTCTGACGCCCAGCGCCTCGATTGCCACGTTCATGCGCTCGAACTGCCGCCGGGAGCCCGTGGCGATGCCTTGAAGTGTAATGCGGTTGCGCGTGAGCACCGGCGTCGGCACGGACAACTCGGTACCCGCAAGCTGACCGATGAGGGACACCCGCCCACCGGCTGCCACCGTCTCGATCGATTGCCGCAGATTGGCGTCGCCGATCAGCTCCAGCACATGGTCCACCCCGCGCCGGCTCGTGAGAGCCCGCACCTCTGCGGTCCAGTCGGGGTTGATGCTGGTGTCGACGCAGAGCTTTGCACCTAGCATCCGGGCGCGTTCGAGCTTGTCGGCGTGGCGCGACAGCAGGATAGGCACCTGCCCGAAGGCCAGCGCGAATTGCAGCGCAAATAGTGCCACGCCGCCGGTTCCTTCGATGAGCACAGTCGTACCCGGTCGCGACCGGCCGAACTCGACCAACGCCGACCAGGCGGTAAGCGCCGCGATCGGCAACGTCGCGGCTTCCTGGTCGCTGAGTGAAACCGGCGCCAGCACCGCGGCGTCCTCGCCCAACACAACTTCGCGCGCCAGCACGCCCGGCAGCGACACCCCCAGCGTCTGCTTGTGTAACACCGCCGGCGCATCGCCGTCGGGCCAATCGGCAATGACCTGACCCAATACACGGTCGCCGACGCGGAAACGCGTCACTTCGGGCCCGATCGCGACCACTTCGCCCACTGCGTCCGACACCGGTACGAAAGGCAGCGACATCGCCGGCAGCTTGCCATCGATCAACAGCAGGTCCTTGAAGTTGAGCGCCACCACACGCACCGCGACCAACAGCGCGCGCCGGCCGACCCACGGCAACGGCACCGTCTTACGCACCAGCTTGTCGAGCCCGAACCCGGTCATGTGCCAGGCTTCAGTCATGTCGCCCATTTCGCATCTCCAACCTTGTTCGGGCTGTATTACCATTGCGCGCTCAGCTACAATGATGCGAATTCATCGGAAGATCGTTGCTGAAGGCTCTACAATGGGCCTGGTATCTGGCAGCCTTGACGGTGCCCTCGCCTTCGTCCAAGCGGTCGATGCGGGCAGCTTTACCGCCGCGGCGGCGCGGCTACGCCTGACCAAATCGGCCGTCGGTCGCAAGGTACTGCAACTCGAGCAGCGACTGGGCGCGCGCCTGCTCAACCGCACCACTCGCCGCTTGAGCCTGACGGCCGATGGCGAAATTTACTACGAGGCATGTCGGCGCGCATTTGCTGGGCTCGGCGAGGCACAGGACCTCATTGCCGCCGGACGACAGGTGCCAGCGGGCGTCGTGCGGCTCACTCTGCCGCTCGCCTTTGGCCGCCGCTGGGTGGCGCCGGTGCTGTTCGGGCTAGCCAAGGTCCATCCGGCGCTCCGGCTCGAGATCGGCTTCGATGACCGCCGCACCGATCTGGTCGACGACAGCATCGACCTCGCGGTGCGGGTCGGCCCTATCGAGGACAATGCCTCACTGACCGCTCGACGGCTGGGCACACAGCGCTCGCTGTTGTGCGCCAGTCCGGCCTACTTGGCCACGGCCGGAACGCCTGCCGATATCCCGGGGCTGAGGCAGCATGCGCTGCTGGTCTACGGCCGGCGCGATTTCACCAACCCATGGCCACTGCCGGATGGCGATACTGGAACCATGCTTTACCAGCCGCAACCCAAGCTAATGATCGGCGACGGCGATGCGCTACTGCAAGCGGCGGTCGCCGGCTGCGGCATTGCCTTCCTGCCCGACTGGCTCGCGGGCGACAGCCTGCGTCGCGGCGAGTTGGTGCCGGTGCTGATGAGCTCGTCTGTGGCGACAGCGCCGATCCACCTGCTGTGGAGCGCCGGCCGCGTGGTGCCGCCGCGTATGCGGGTGATCATCGACGCGTTGGTTGCCCACACTGCTTTGCTGAAGGAAGGGATACGAACCGTCGCCACGCCTTCCATGCCGGGGTCTTGAGGCACCGCCAGCGAAAAATGAGAAATGCCCGTCACCGTGAGGCAGCGGCCCCCCTGGGACGCCAAATTTGCGACACCAATGAAGCGGCGGCGCTAGGCGTGGCGACAGTCTCCCGACTCCCAAAATGGCGTGCTGGCAGCGGGCGGTCGGCGCTTTGCTCTTGGTCCGATTCACAACCCACTTCAATAATTCCGACCAGTGCGCGAACAAATTCGACCATATCGTTTGCCGTGATTGCTGCCTTGTCGGGACTTTGCCCAACGTGCTCGGCGGCTTCGCAGCATGTGCGGCGAATGAGATCGTAGTGTAAATCCCTTTCATCCTCCGGCAACGCGGCCAATTTCATTGCCCTGCGATGAATCAATCGCAGCAATTGTTCCAGAGCTGTTCCGACACTCATGCGTTTGCTCCGCATTGGTCGAGCGTCCCGCGGCTCCAAGGGCGCGCGTTGGAACGTCGATGAGGAGGGTGTTCCCCGTCCCCATGGAGGAAAGGTTGCATCACAGCCGTTAATATATCGTTTCTGGCTAATATAAGACGCTTCGTTCCATCGACCCGCGGGGGGGCGGAGACTGATCTTGTTGATGAAGGTAACGTTGCAGAATCCGGGCCCGTCCAAACGCAACAACTGTGGTACACGCAGATCTCCAAGCGAACTCGGCCCTGCAACGTGAGAATCCCATGCGAACAGTGTTGCGCACCCTCTTCCTCGGCCTCGCCGCGACCAGTCTGTCGCCCGCCTGGGCCGCCGCCGGCGATTGCGGCGATGTTGTCGCCCTGGTGCAGCAGGCCTATCCCAAGGCCAAGAGGAGCGTCGACGGCGCTTCGCTGACACTCGAACCCCATATCAGCATCCCCCTGACGCTCACGGACTACGAAACCCCAGTTGGCCTGGTCTGCAAGATCTGGCCTGCCCATGATGACTTGTTGCTGGTCGCAGTGCCGCTGATGGACAGCGCCGTATCCAGCGATGACGGGCATGTTGGCGATATTGAGCTTCTGGTCGTCGACAGGAAGAGCCTGGGCGTGCGCCAGCGCCTGCTCCAGCCCGGCCTGATGACCGATGACGCCATCGCCATCCGCAAGGTCGAATTCGACACCGGTCGCTATCGGTTGGCACCCGATGTCTCCGCCTTTGGCTTGCGCATCGAACTGGCAACCCATTCGCAGGCCAATCCATTCGACGAAACCGGCCTGCGGCTCTATGCCGTCGCCGGTGATGTCCTGCGCTTGGTGCTCGGCGGCCTAGCCGTGGCCGGCCATGGCGGCGAAGGCGACGCGAGTTGCGCCGGATCCTTTCATTCCAGCCAGGTCAGCCTGGCGATGAGCGCGGCGAGCCACCACGGCTATCACGACATCACAGCGGTCGAGCAGGCGGATACCGACGAACCCTTGCCCGACAAGGATGGCGAGTGCCAGTCTCATCCAGGCAAGTCCGTGAAGCGGACCTACCGGCTACGCTACGACGGCACCCACTATCCGGTTCCGGCGGCGCTCAAGGCAATGGAGCCGTGAGAAAGCCGCTCGCGTCGAGAAGGCCTGCTTGCACGCGGAGGGCCGCCGCGCGATAGATGTGTTGGTTTGGGAGGATACATGCGGAAAATCTTGCTATCGGCATTGCTGCTGGGGGTTGCGTCGTTTGCGCACCCCGCCCTGGCGCTGGACAGCAGCGGCACGCCCGTCGTCGTGACGCCGCTGGCATCACGCACGACGACCGCTTCAGGCCAGCCGATCACGCTGCCGCAGAAGAACGTGCAGGTTCTGGTGTCGACCTATGACATCGCACCGGGTGCGACCTTGCCGGTCCATAGACACCCCTTCCCGCGCTACGCCTATGTTCAGGCCGGGACACTGAAGGTCACCAATGTCGAGACCGGCAACAGCAACACCTACAAGACCGGAGATTTCATCATCGAAATGATCGGCCAGTGGCACCAGGCCACCAACATCGGCGATGGTCCGGTCAAGCTGCTGGTGATCGATCAGGTCGAGGAAGGCGCCAAGAACACGGAGTTGCGCCAGTAGCGGCCAAGGCCGACGCGCCTTTGCTCCAAGGCTAGCCCCAGGCGCCGACAATCTGCCGTGTCGTGGCGTTCAGCCGGTTGAAGGCATTGATCAGGGCGATCTGGATGACCAGGGCGGCGAGCGCCTTTTCATCGTAATGCCGGGCGGCCTCGTCCCAGGGGGCACCGCGTCGGGCCGGTCGGCGAGCCGTGTGCCGGCCTCGGCCAGCGCCAAGGCCGCGCGCTCGGCATCGGTGAAGTACGGCGTCTCCCGCCATGCCGCGAGGGCAAAGATGCGCTCGTCCTTTTCGCCGGCCTTCTTCAACTCGCGCGCATGCATGTCGACGCAGAGGCTGCAGGCGTTGATCTGGCTGGCTCGCAGATGGATGAGCTTGCGCGTGACATAGGGTAATTCGGCCGCTTCGGTCGACTTGTCCAGCGCTAGCAGCGCCTGCAGGGATCCGGGAATGAGCACCACCGGATTCTTGATCCTTGCTTGCATGGTCTTCTCCTTTTGAAGGGTTTCGTCAGGGCGTGTCTCGTCGGGCCCGGATGCCGCGCATCCAGGCTTTCTGAGTTCGGATAGCGAGATTAATAACCATCTGGTTATGATTATTCCATAACTCAACGGTTATTTGACTGTCAAGCGCGGAGTTTGCCCTCTGGCCCAAATGGCCACGCGCTGTTCACGCTTTCGCGCCAACCGGCCCGATGCTAGGGCTTGCGGCGACATCATCGATTGGATTGCCCCTTGACCAAAGAAACTCGCCTGCCGCTGATCGAAATCTGTGTCGAAGGCATTGATGGCCTGCTGGCCGCGCAGGCGGCCGGCGCCGATCGGGTCGAACTGTGCGCCAGCCTCATTGAAGGCGGCATCACGCCGAGCCTAGGCACGGTGCGCGCTGCCCTCGACCAGGCGACCGTGCCTTTCCACGTCATGGTGCGGCCGCGCGGCGGCGATTTTCTCTACAGCGAAACCGAGTACGCCTCGATGCTCGCCGATGTCGCAGCGCTACGCGAGCTCGGCGTGCCCGGCGTGGTGTTTGGCTGCCTGAACGCCGATGGCACCATCGACGAGGCGCGCATGAGTGAATTGACGCAAGCCGCCGGCTCCTTGAACGTCACCTGCCACCGTGCCTTCGACATGACCCGCGACCCCGCCGAGGCGCTCGAAGCGCTTATCCGCAGCAAGGTTGGCCGCGTGCTGACCAGCGGCCAGCGCGACACGGCGGTCGAGGGCATGTCGCTGTTGGCGGATCTGGTTCGACAGGCCGGCGACCGCATCGTCATCCTCGGCTGTGGCGGACTTGACCTCGGCAACATCGCCGAAGTGCGCAGAAGGACCGGGTTGTCAGAAATGCATTTCGCCGCCCTCAAGGACGTGCCGAGCGCCATGGATTACCGCAATCCGCATGTCGGCATGGGTGGCTCCGACCTCGACCGCGAATACCGCAACACCTTGACCGACACGGATCTCGTGGCGACCACCATTGCGGCCGCGAAGGCATGAGCGCGACCCCTGCCCCGATCAGCCTTGTATCCGCCGCAGACGAAGCGGCGATCCTCGCGCTCAACAACGAGCACGCAGCCGAACTGTCCTGGCTGGAGCCCGAACGGCTGTCTTTCCTGCTCGGCGAGGCGTTTTACACGCGGCGCATCGGCAATCTCGAAGCCTTCATCATGACCTTCGACCAGGACGCCCGTTACGACAGCCCGAACTTCGTCTGGTTCCGCGAACGCTACCCCCGCTTCGTCTATGTCGACCGTGTCGTCGTGGCGGCGCAGGCGCGTGGCCGCGGCCATGCGCGCCGGCTCTATCAGGATCTGTTCGGCCAAGTTGAGCGCGCCGGCCACACGCTGGTCACCTGCGAGGTCAACACTGACCCGCCGAACCCTGCCTCGGATGCCTTCCACGCCGCGCTTGGCTTCGCCGAAGCCGGCGACGCAGTCATCCACGGCGGCAAGAAGGCGGTCCGCTACTACATCAGACGGATTTCGGACTGATACGTCAGGCGAATCTAGCCTGATACATCAGGCAGATTACCGCCTGATACATCAGGCGAATCTCCGCATGATCCCGCTGGCGCTGGCCACACAAAGAAGCCGCAGCTAATATGAATGTTTCCGCCAACCGGAGGAAACGCGATGCCGAGCAACGTCTTCCGCTTCGACGAAAGCTGGCACATCCCCGAGGGTACGCCGCAGGAAGTGTGGGAGGTGCTCTCGGATGCCGAATTGCTGCCGATCTGGTGGGGCGATGTCTACAAAGAGGTGGTTCCGCTCGACAGGAAGGGCAAGGCGACCATCGGTTCGCGCGCAAGGGCACGGGCTCGCGGCGCCCTGCCCTACGAGCTGTACTTCATCATCGAGGCCGCCGAACTCGAACCCGGCAGGCTGGTGGTGGTGAAAACCCTTGGCGATTTCGACGGGCTGTGGCGGGCGGAATTGTTGTAGCGCGCAAAATCACTTGGCACCTCCGCGCAACTTCATTTGGCAGTAGATCGCCCATTCCAACGGCCCTTAAATTGCCGTTGCATGGCGGCAGCCGAGGCCGGTAGGCTCTGGGCCAAAGGCCTCGGGGATGCTGCGCGAAAACCAGTAGCGGTGGTCATCCCGCAATGATCAGCTCCTTTGCCGGGCAGCCCTTGCCACCGGCCACGCTGTAGTTCAGCTCCACCTCGTCCATGTCGAAGCCGGCGAAGGCCGCGCGGATCTCGGGCACGTCGTTGATCGACAGGATGAACCTGCCCTTGATGGTCCGCAGCCTGGCGGCGATCGCTTCGAACTGATCCCTGCCGAACAGCTCCTTGCCGTAGTCGCCCTCGCTGCCGAAGTAAGGCGGGTCGAGATAGAACAGCGTGCCCGGCCGGTCGTATCGGTCGATGAAGGCCGACCAGTCGAGCTGCTCGATGACGACGCCGGCAAGGCGCTCATGGACGTCCTCCAGCAGCGGCGCCACCTTGGTCAGATTGAAGCCGGCCGACGATCGGGGATCGACGCCGAAGTTGCGGCCGGCGACCTTGCCGCCAAATGCCAGGCGCTGGAGGTAGAGGAACCGGCCGGCGCGCTCCAGGTCGGTCAGCGTTGCCGGGTCGCTGGCCTTCAGCCGCTCGAACTCACGACGCGAGGTGATCTGGAAGCGCAGCGTGTCCATGAACTGCGGATAGTGTCGCTGCAGGATGCGAAACAGGTTCGCCACCTCGCCGCTGCGGTCGTTGATGATCTCGGACCGTGGCCGCGACCGGCGGCGGAAGAACACGCCGCCCATGCCGACGAAGGCTTCGGCGTAGATCTCGTGCGGCACGGCCGCGATGCGCGCCACCAGGCGCTCCGCCAGGCGGCGCTTGCCACCGATGTAGCCGGCCACCGGCCGGGTTGGCAGGATGTTTTCAAAACTCTGTTGAAGGGTCATTTAAAGGCCTTCGAGAATCAGTCACCGTCCCGGCGCCCGAAAGGGCCAGGTGCGGCAGTTATCTCTTGATGCTGTCGGGCGGGTCGGACGCCAATCTAGGCCCGCTTCTCGGGAACTGCCCCGAGCACCTGTCACGTTTACGCTGCCCTAGCATTTCCGGCGAATTCGCACCAGCTTTGCACCCTCAAATGGGTGAACGGTCGCTTCACCAATCTCTGCGCCAACCTGGCATTGGCGGCCGGCACTTGCGCCAGCGGCGTAGGCAGCTAAGACAGAACAAGCGCGCCCCCGTCATTGAACCCGATGAGGCGCGTTCACCCTGAGCAAAGGCCGGCCCGAGCTTCTGGCCGGCCTTTGTAACGGGCAATAGAGGGAGCTGGCGTTCGTCGCGCCGGCTCCTTTTCTATGTGAGCGTCACTTTCGGATCGATATAGAACGTCGATGACGCCTTAGCCGCCTTGACTGTGACAAGTATCCAGCCCTTTTGCTGTGGCGTGAACGCCTTGGCCAACTCAAATTTCGTCGTTGACCCGCCCCATGTTCCACTGCCGGCCGTCTGCCCTGCTGCGGCGGCCAGGGGATCGGCTTTGCTGTCATTAACGAATGATGCCCGCGGCGAGGACGCATCGCCTAGATACTCGACATCGAGCCAGATTTCATCATCGTTTGGCACGGCGCCGCCACCCCATATGCCCTGCACGGTAGCAGTCACCGACGAACCGGTGGTGTCGTTCCAGATGGCGATCGGCGGGCAATTAAACGGATTGTGCCAACTGGAATTGGCAGTCGTGTCAATGCGCCATGCTAGCGGCGTAGTACCGTTCGATGCGCCACCCGTGCGGACGATTGTGGTCTCATCGATGAGCGTTCCGGAGTAGCGGACGCGGGTTTGTTTGTAGTTTACCCCCGAAGCTCCGACTCTGACACCGTCGAAGGTGAAATGACCAGGCGAAACCGGTGTAGCCACAAGCGTCACAGCAGCATCTATCTTGCAGTCCGCAAAATCAAAGACCACGGACGTTCCGTTGGCGTTGGCGTTGCCTACAATCGTTTTCCCAGATCCTGCGGCGCTAAAGTCTACGCCTCTGCACTCGATGTACCCGCCGTGACCAGAAACTTCCTTGAGAAGAACGGTAGGAATGGTCCCCAAAAGAGCCGAGGGCGTGTCCTTCCATATGAGCGTGACTGAGATGTCGATATGCTGGCCAACATTTGCAAACGAGACAGTCGTATTCTCCAACACAATCATCGCAGCTGCCAAGGTGCCGGCATTCGACATGTCTATGAGACCGGAGGCTCCACTACTGCCAATTTGCAACGAACAATTAATAAACTTGAGGAGTGTGGATGATGCACCAACGATCAGGTTAGGGCTGCCTGTCGAGTTACCGGCCGTGAACGTTATGCCATAAAAGACGGCACCGCCGGCCGCGTTCAATATTCTGATGCCATTGTTGACGGTTGTGCTGACTGTGGCTGTCGTGCGGAGGTCGGCCGACACTGGCGGCACGCTGCCCGAGTGGTTGACACAATAGATCAGCGTCGGATTGGCGATCGTGCCGTTCGGGACGAGGGTGACCTGTCCAGCGGTCGCTTCCGCGTGGTCTTCCGAAACATAGTAGATGTCGCCGGCCGCATGCCCTGTAAACGCCGTACTAAGCGTCGTGTAGGCGTTCGCCCAATCGGCTCCGGTTCCGGCACCAGCAGCACCCGATCGAACATAATATGCAGTCATTGTTTCACGTCCCGGTCTTGAGGGTCATGCTGCCGCCGATCAGCCGGCGGCCTCTTGAGGGCCGGTCTTGCCCGCCAGCGCCCGCGATATGATCGCCATCTCCCGGTCGATCGGGACCAGGCCCTCGCGCTTCTCACGATAGCCTGCGTCGATCGGCTTCATCTGCGCTTCAAGAGCGTGAATTTGGGCGATGATGGCGTCGAGCTTTTTGCGCAGCGGACCAACGTCGAGCAAGATCCTGGCCTTTAGCGCCTGCAGCTCCTTGAAGCGTTCGCGCATCGTTTCGGGGTCGAAGTTGTGGGTCGTCTTCATGGGACTGGTATCCTTTAAGCCAGGGTCAAGGCGCCGCCGGTGCCGTCGAAATCGACGGTGAAGCTGTTGCCGCTCGCGAGAGTGAGATCCGAGCCATAGTCGAACCAGGCTATGAGCTCGTCGTTTGCCGCCGTGTCGTTGTAGAGCACCGCGTAGCGGAACGGCGCCACGGCACCGGACGCCGTCAAGGTCAGGTCGACCAGCGTCAGCTTGTAGGTGCCGCCCGCCTGCGCCGAAGCCGATGTCGTCACACTGCGCGACGACAGGTTCGTGTAGCTGATCTGCGTCAAGTCGGAGAGCTGTGTGTTGCCCGCCACCGGCGCATGCGCGGCATCGCATAGCGCGATCTTGAGCAGATCGGACCCGAGGTTGTGGACCTTCTCGGCCAGCGCCTCGGAGAAAGAGTTGATCTTGTTGTATGCGACCATCGGTGCTGTCCTTTTTAGGTTAAGGGGTCGAGAGGAAGAGGCCCGGCAGCATGAACTGCCGGCTGCCGATCGCGTTGACCATCTGTCCCGGCATCATCATGTCCCGCTCGCCGAGATCGAAGGTCAGGCCGACCGGGCTTCCGGTGAGTGTGAACGCGCCCGTTGCAGCTGAAATGCCGGCGGAGAATTGCAGGCCGGCGGCATTGCCGGTGAGCGTGAACGTTCCGGTCGATACCGGCTGGGAGACCGAAAGCGGCGCGGCGCTCCCGGTGAGCGTGAACACACCGGTCGCGGCCGAGAGCGTGTAGATAAGGTGCAGGCCGACATCGCTCCCGGTCAGCGTGTAGTGGCCCGCTTCAAGTCGGGTGAAGACCACCCGCAGCTGGTGCGCCTGCCATTCGCGGTAGCCGTCGCGCTCCGATCCGACGCGGACGTAGCCGGACGCATTACCAGCGAACGACGCGACCGGGACCGGAAAGGAGAGACCAGTCAGGCCGCTGTGTGTTGTCAGGACCGATGTGCCCGCCGGGTCTAGCACTTCGATGACTGTCATCTGGCCAGCCTCGGGCGTCGCGGTCGGATCGCCCCAGGCCGGCACCGGGAGCAGCTCCAGGAGCCTGTTCCGCTCCAACCAGGTCGTGGCAAGGTCCGCGACGCCATCGGCGATGACCAGGCCGTAGCCTGTGCCGTTGACCTGGACGTCGGCGGGCCGCAACGGCCGGATGGCGCGGCTGTCGAACTCGATGAGGTCGGCAGGAGCGGCGGCCCGCGAAAGCGTCCCCAGGCCGGTGGTGGTCAGAAGCTTGACCGACACGGAAGCCGCGGCCGAATAGGCCTCGAAATCGCTCAGCGAGAAGTCGTCGAAGAAGACGATCGCCCTGCCGGCGTCGTGTGCATGCGGCACCGTGTCGAGGCAGCCGCGCGCGATCGTCAGCGTAGCGCCGTCGACAACGTCGATCCTTACTACCTCGGTGGTTTGCGGCGTCGTGCCGACAATCGCCGCGAGCGAGCCGACCTCGATGTCATTGAGGTCGTGGGCGCCGATGACGACGATCTCGGTTCCGTCGATCGCCAGCGCGGCAGCCAGGAAGCCGCCGGGCGCGAATTCGAGCGTGTCGACGTTGTGGAAGCCGGTGCCGCTATCGACGTCGATGACGGCATTGAGGGCGTCGGCGGACGGCCTGGTCGCGGCAACCTGCATCAGGCCGGCGTCCGGATCGGCCGCAAGTGTGATCGCGGCCTGGCCGTCGCCGACCATCTGCCGCATCTCGCGGTACGGCATCTCCCAGGCGAGCCGCGGCGAGGCCGGCGCCGCGGCACTGGACGGGTTTTCCCAATCGCCGCCTGACGTGTCGGCCATCACGGCGGCGCCCAGGTTGAAGACGTCCTGGACGAACTTCAGCCCGATCGCGTTGCTGCGACCGTCGCCGAAACTCGGGTCGACGACGCGCATGACCTGGCCGGACAGCTTGTGGCGTTCGGCTATCAGCCGGAACGGTTCGCCGGGCTCGATGTCCTCCAGGGTTCGCTTGACCTTCAGCCGCCCGGATTTCATGCCGGCGCCGAGCGACAGGGCGTCGCGCGTTGCCACCCGGACGGCGAGCGAGCGAGTGTTGACGCCGGGATATTCCCGCGTCGCCGGGATAACCTCTCCCGCCTGCATGGCCTGGGCATTGTTGGTGACGGTGTGCGAGCCGTCCTTGCGCGAGGCCCGGTCGTAGAATTTGACATTGACCGAACTCACGGCCTCTGCCGGCTGCCGGGTGACGACCTCGATGAACTCGATCGCGTCGTCTTCGGTCACGACGCGGATCGTCTCGATGTCGTAATCCTTGCGGATCGGCTTCAGCTTGAATTTGCCAGTCGTGCGCGAGAGGAAGACGTACGCATCGACATGGCTCTGGACGACAGTGACGAACTCCTGGATCTCCTCCTCGCGATACCATTTGAGCGACAGGCCGAAACCCTCGGCGTAAAAGGTGTCGGCACCGGCCCTGAAGCTGTCGTCGTCGATGTCACCGTCATGGTAGCCCATGCCCCACGTGGCATCCGTCAGGCACTCCCTGATGATGTGCGCGGGGTTCATGTCATAGTAGAGGACGACCGGGCTAGGGGTCAGCGCCGAAGTGAGCGCGCCGGAACCGCCCGTGATCACCGGCACATCATGATCCCCCCCAGGTAGATTGTCCTGTGGGGTGTTGTCGAAGCCTTCCAACGTCCTGCCAGTCAGCGTGGAAGGCCCAGCACCGAAGACACGAAAGCAATACACAGAAGCACCGATGCCATCCAGAATAGCTTGGGCGGCCGCAACGCCGGGAACGTAAATGGGATCATCGCCGCCGAATTCTGGACCCTGATCTGCATTGTCCGACACGATGATGATGCACGGCGTCTTCGTTCCAGACCCATTGAAGAAGGTTGCTGCTTCTGAAAGACCAATGCTGAAATCGGTAGGATTACCCGAGCTTGCTATCGCGTCGACGAAGGCATCGAGGGCATCGAAATTATCCGGCGTTGCGTTGCGGAACTCGATGCTGCTTTTGACGCTGGTGCCAAACGACACCATGTGGATGTCGTATTGAATTTTGGGCGTAGCCTCAGTGTCGGTGTGACTACGCAGATAATCGATCGCATCATGCACAGCTGCCTTGAGAAGCAGCAATCTGATGCCACCGACAGAGCTCGACGTATCCAACGCGAAATAGAAGGCGGCGCTGGTCGTTGTGTGCTCGGCCGCGATCTTGGCCTTCTCCGGATACCATTGCGCGGAACCATCCGACCGCAGCATGATGCGCTGCAGACGGAAAGCCCACGGCTTGATGTAGGCGGAAGTGCCGAGATAGGCCCGGCGCACCACTGCGGTGAACACGCCGCGATAAGCGGAAACGTCAGCGCCCAGCACGCCCATGAGATAGTCGTTCTGCAGCTGGTCGGGCGCGCCCATCTCCAGGTCGACATCGCCGACGATGCCGCCTTCGCTCTTGTCGCCGCCGAACAGATCCGGCTTGTCGATGGTAATGCGACCGCCCGGCGTGGAGCCCTGGAAGGCCATCTTGCCGCCCGCGCGGATCTCGAACACCGCGTCGGCCGGGCCATGGCACAGACCCATCTGGACGCCAATAGAGTATTTGTAGCCGAGGATCTGCCGGGGACCGAACAGCAGGAATTGGCGCGCGCCCTTGATCGCATTGCGGGCGAGGTCGCCCCACCAGGTGACGTTCGGGTCCTCCATGTCGACCGTCCCGAACACTACCGGGATCTTGCGGCCTTCCGTCGCCGTCGGCAGCTGGAAGTCCTCCAGTGATTTCGGCTTGGCGTTCTGCGGCTTCGGCGACAGCACCAGGTTCAGCGCGAAGGAGGCGATGGCGAAGATGATGTTCCAGAAGATCACGCGCCGGGCTCCCTAAACGATGCTTTGCGTGAAGGGATTGACGTCCGGCATTTCGAAGCCGCCGTGGTTCACGTTGTTGCTGAACTTCTTGCAGCCGCCGAGCCCTTTGGAGAGATCGCAGCCAGGCGCTATCTCGATCGCGGCCGAGCCGTCGTCGTCGACCGTCCCGGCCAGGCCTTCGTTCAAGGCGCCAACCAAAGTGAGTTTGTCTCCGACATGGCTTTCAACCCACGCATAAAGGCCGTTGAAGATGACCAGCCCGGCCTTGTAGTAGCCATCGTCCTGCAACGCCGCCTCGGCGACGGTCAGCTCCAGACCGCTGGTCGCCGTCACGGTCGCCGGGATCTTCCAGTCGTCGATATTCAGGTAGCAGCCGGGGAAATAGACGACATGGCGGCACGGCCGCTGATAGGGCGCACGGCAGCCCGGCCTGCGCAGCGAGGTGAAGATGCTCTCGACGGGGACGGTGATGCTGAGCTTGCCCGACTTCGGCAAGACGACGCGACCCTTCCATTGCACCTTCAGCTTATGCGTCAGGTCGGAGTGATGACCTCGCCAAATGGTGACGATGGTAATTCTGGTCGCAGGCAACAGCAGCGTGCGTGCGTACGCGTCGGACAGCGGAAAGGTCAGGTCGGCGGAATTCTTCTCGATGTTGCTCGCCTGCTCCAAATCGCCATGCGAGACAGGCGATCTGGTCCAGGTTTCCAAGCCAAGCAGCGGGTCCACTTCGCGATCGAGGTCGACGGCGTTCGAGGTCAGGCGGATGCGCTCTACGCCATTGTCGAACAGATAGAGGAAATACGGCCGGCCATCGTCGATCGAGGCTTCCTTGTCGTCGTACTCGTTCATGCCGGCACCTCGGTGACCGGAACCGTGGCCGTCGACAGGTCGGTGGCGCGGTAATTGATCGTCACGGCATCGGTGGCCAGCCTGACCTTGGAGAGCAAGCAGAACAGCCTGATGTCGGCCGGTGCCACGGCCGTGCCAAGCGCGGAGGCGATGGTCAGCGTGTCGTTGGCACCGGCGTTGACGGCCGAATTGATGGTGCGGAAGAAGCGAGCGCCGCTCTTCAGCTCGATCATCACGCTACGCCCGAAATAGAAGCTGGCCGGGGCGATGCTGGCGACACTGAGCGTGACGGCCCCCGAACCGAAGCCGGCCTGCAGCACCAGGTCGTTGGCAAAGGACGGCAGCCAGAACGCTTTTTGCTGGCCCCACCGGTTGTGCAGCCATTGCCGGCGCCGCCAAAGTGCGGCCTTGCCCTCTTCTAGGAAGCCGAGCGTCTGCCCGAAATCAGCATAGGCCTTCTGGACCTCGGGGAAGATCGGGCCGAAGCCGTTGTCGCGGTACTCCGTCGCCCGCACGACGTTCTCGGCCAGGGCGGCGACCCTGGCGGGCGGATCGGTCAGCACGTCGAGGCCGAGGATCTGGTCATAGATCTCGGCGCCGGACAGGTCGATGTTGTCTAGCACCTGGAACCGGGCCGTGATGTCGGCGGTCAGGCCGCGCTCCCGGTTCACCTGGATGCCTTCCGGCAGCAGCGCCTGGCGTGCCGGCGCCACGGTCGGGTTGGTGAAGTCGACGCCGATCGGCGCCGTAAGCGTCACGCCGTCGCCGTCGATCTCGTCGATAATAGCCGTCACCGCCTTGCTATCGCTTTCCCAGATGACGATCGCGCTGCCGGCCCGATAGTCGGCATAGGCGGTGTCGAAGGCGATCACGTCGTCGGCGGCGGACAGCGCGCCGGCAATCCTGGTGCGCTCCATCCAGACCGGAACCAGCACGTCCTCGGCGCCGTTGCGGCGGGCGAAGGTCTTGGCGCGGCTGTATTGCTGCGGGTCGAGTGCGAAGGCGTAACTGAAATTCTGGCGTGGCGCGTCGCGCAGCGCGATGCGCTGCTCGCCGGTGAAGCCGGGCAGCGGTTCGGTCAGCCATTCCAGCATCTCGCTGCTGGTGCCGACGAGCGGACGGAAGGGCCAAAGCTCGCCGCTCATCAGCCTGATGTCCCGTTGCGCCGGTTGATCACGGCGACCTGTTGGTGGCCGTCTTCGGACGCCAGGTAGCGCTTGATGTGATCGTCGCTGTCGACGTTGATGATGTTGGCGTTGAGCTTCAGCTTGCCGGCGATCGCGTTGACGATGCCTTCGATATGGGCTTGCGTCAGCCCGCCCGACGATCCGCCGGCCCCATTGTTGCCGTTGGCTGCCCCTGGCGCCCGCAAGGGCTGGTGATCGACGATGCGATTGCCATCACGGCCGCCGACGGCATTGCGCACCATCTCCATGGAACGCGGGTTGCTGCGGATGACGTCGCCGCCGCGCAGCTTGCGCAGCTCCGGACCCTGTTCGCCAACCCACGCCCAGCCCGGCGGAGCGCTTTCGGTGCCCTCGGCGAACAGGCCCCAGGATCCGGACAGGATGTCGGAGGTGGCCAACGGCGAAATGCTCTTCATCGAATTGATGGCGCCGGCCGGTCCGCCAAACATGCCCGCAAGGTTCTGGAACCAGCCAGCGCCGCTGCCTCCGCCCGGACCCATGAAGCTGCTGAGGGCCGAGCCGAAGCTCGTCAGGCCGCCCGATGCGTCAGTGAGGCCCTTGACCGTGTCGAAGCCGGCGAGGCCGGCCTTGCTGAGGCTGTTCGCCGCCATCTCGGATGCACTGCCCAGCTTCGACAGGCTCTCGATGCTACTCGTCGCTCCCATGTCAACGTTCTTGTTGACCTGGAAGTGCATCGTGTCGGCCTTGTTCCAGTTGCCGCCCCAGGTCAGCCCATTCTTCTCGGCGAGCGCACTCGGATCGACGCCGTATCGAGAGAAATCGCCCTTGGCGCCGACGGCCCACGGGTTCTGACGCGGGTTGATGTCCAGCGCATTGCCGAAGGCGTGATTGGAAAGATTGTTTGTGCCGGCAACGTTGCGGAACGAGTATCCACCTTCGCCCAGGCTGGTTATCGGGTAGCCCTGCGACTTCAGGTCGTTCAGAAGGCCCTGGAACCGACCGGCATAGTCAGCATTGACCTTCGCAGTCAGGCCATCGATGCCGATCTGAGACAACGGGATGCCGGTCTTTGTCGAGCCGGCGGACTGGAAGATGGACGAGATTGCGCTGAGCGGCGAGCGCGTGACCGCACCAGGCGCGTAGTTGCTGTTCGCGCCGCCGCCAAGGAAATCCGTCAGCGTGGTGTCGGCCTTGAACGGTTTTGCGTCAGATCCGCCGAACAGGCTTTTGACCCAGCCGAGGATGCCGCCATTGTCGTTCGCTGCGCCCGCACCGCCGCCGAGGCCGGGGATGCCGCCGCCGATCGGCGAGCCGTTGACGAAGACGCTGGCCGCCTGGACCTGCATGGAGGCGACGGCCTTCTGCGCGCCGAGCATCTGGCCGAGCACGCCGCCGAAGCCGCCGCCCTTGCCGCTGCTGGCGCCGTCGCCGAAGATGCCGAGATCGGCGATGGTGTTGGAGTTGGCGCCGGTCAGCCAGTTCTTGAACGGATTGGTGACCGACATGTCGAAGACGGTCTTGGCGATCTGCGACCCGGCCTTCTTCAGCGCATCGGTGATCGAGCCGCCGCTGAACAGCGCATCGCTGATGCTGTCGATGCCGTCATCGACGGTCGAGAAGATGTCTTCCCAGGCGGCCTTGGTGTCCTTGAGCTGCTCGTTGTAGCGGATCTGTTGGGCGATCGCCGAGTTGGGGTCATAGTCGAGCCCGGCGCCGCGCATGGTCGAGGCGACGGTCTGCTCGGTCTGCGACCGGAACATCTGCTGCCTGTCGAACAGCAGCTGCTGCACCAGGCCGGCCTTGGCGGCCTGCTCGGACAGCGCGGCAGCAGCGGCGGTGTTGGCCCGCATCGCGTTCGCTTCTGCGCCGTAGAGCGGGATGCCAAGCTTGCGGATTTCCTGCTCGGTCTTCAACGCGGCAATGACGCGGTCATGGGCAAGCCGGCTCATCCCGACGAGAGCCACCTCCGCCCGCTGAATTTCGAGATCCTGCTCCTGGCCGTGGATGGTGTCGCGCGCCTGCTCCAGGGCGCGCAGCTTGCCAAGTTCGATCGCCTTGGCGTGGATGCTCTGGATCTCGGCCTGGTCGACGGCCACGCCGTTGCGGGCCGCTTCCTCGCGGACCTGGGCGAGCTGCTCGTTCTCGAAGCGTAGCGCCTCGGTCGCGGCCGTCGACTGGCCGATCAGGCTGACGTCGAGTTGGGCCGACGCAATGGTTTGGTCGAGCGCTCGCGCACGATCCCGGCGCGCTTCCGTCAGCGTGTGTTCGGCCTCGATCTGTGCCTTGGTGCCGGCCAGCTCGACGCGCTGCGCCCGCGCGGCCGACGTCTCGTCGCTGTTGTAGGTCGCGGCGGCGGCGGCACGGGCAGCCGCCGCCTTTTCCTGCGGCGACCTGGCATTGATCCCCAGCACGTCGGCATCGAAACCCTGCTGGGCCCGCTGCCGCGCGATGGCCTGCTGCGCCTGAAACGCCGCCAGGTTGCCCATGTCGGCCCGGTTGGTCGTGCCTTGCGAAAGCAGAGTGCCAGTTGGGCCGATGTCGTTGAATAGGCGCTTCTTGATGATCTCCAATTCCAGCAGCGCTTTTGCCGCGCCGTCCGCGTCCTTGGCGAAGTCGATCAGCTTGCCGCCGGACTTGGTGATGGCATCGTCGTTCGGCGTCAGCGCCCACCTGTCCTCGACCATCTTGCGGAAGCCGAGAATATCGGGCGTGCCTTTTCTCGCCGTCTCCTGAAGGTATGTGATCGCATCCGCGAAGGGCTGGAACTCCTGCTTGGCCCTGTAGAAGCCACCAGCGCTTCGCCCTGGCGTGATGAAGTTCGCGATATCCGGCATCGCCTCGCGGGTCTGCTCGGCAATTGTCAGCTTCAGCCCGTTGATGCTGTTGGACGAGGCGATGCCGAAGCTGTTCTGGTTGCCGGCGGCGAAGACGCCTTTGCTCTTTGCCGCGACGTCACCATAGGCATTGCCGAGGTCGATGACGGCCTGGCGCTGATCCTTCAGGACCTCGTCCAGCGACTTCGCCTTGTCGCGGGTCAGCAGGTAGAAGGCGCCGGCGGCCACGGCGGCGACGCCGAACCCGGTGGCGATCAGGCCGGTCGTACTCAGAAATCCGGCCGTCGCCTTGGCCGCGTCAACGGCCGTGGTCTTGATCGCTGAGAGCGAACCCTTGACGCCGCCTTCGCCCATCTGCAGCGACTGGAAGATCTGACCGCCCTGCGACGCGGCGATCTGGGACATCGGCGCCCCCATCAGCATCATGGTCGCGACGTCGTTGGCCTGGAATGAGAGGTTTTGCAGCTGGAAGCCCGAAAGCCTGGAGTTGCCGTTCGCCGCCGGCGTGGCCTGCCGGGTCTTGATCGCGGCGACGTTCGCCAGGGTCGCCTGCCGCTGCCGGCCGATGGCAGCTGTCATTTCGTCGCTCGAAATCGCCCCGAGGCGCTCCGCGTCGCGGGCCTCCAGCACGGCGGCCTTGTACCTGGCGATTTCCGCATAGATCGGATTGAAGCGGGTGCGCAGCGCGTCCAGGGACTTGCCATAGGCCTCGACATCAGCCCCTCGGTCCGGAACGATCGTGACCCGATTGACCATGGCTTGCGCTGCGTTCTTTTGTGCTGCGGCAACACCGTTCAGCGCGCTGACATGGCTGTTCAGCGCAGCCGTCTCTTTCAACC
>NZ_JBWKME010000108.1:0-28411 GCF_056431085.1 Mesorhizobium waitakense
TCGCCATGCGAGCTGACAAAACCGACCAGAGCTTCGCAGCCTTCATCAATCTTGCTGCTGCCGTCATAAACTCACGATGAATCTCAACAAGCCTTAGGGCGAAGCGAGCCACGTCTTCCGGCTCGCTCAGCCGGTTGCCGTAGCTGCTGGCGATGACGAAACCGGAAAGAACGATGAAGAAGTCGACGAAGAGGTAGGACGAACCGATGAAGCCGCTTTGCGAAATCGTCGAACCGGTCGGGAAGTGAAACAGTGCCACAAGCAGCGCGCAGATGCCACGCCACGAATCGAGAACCAGGAAGCGTTCGCCGGCGATCGTGCCGGTGTGGGTCGACACCACGACGCGGGGAGGATTAAGAAACGCGGTCTGCGTCATGATGATACAAATCCTGTTTTGCCATGGCACTTGAGGGGCGCCATTTCGTCTCCCCAAGCTGTGACTGGCATCTTCCGTGCCGGTTCTGTAGTTGTTGCACCCCGATGAAAAACAAGGACCCGTAATGGCGACCAACAACATCGACCATGCCTTCACCGCCCGCTCCAAAACGGGTGCTGCCCTCGAGCCGACCTATTCCGGCGCGCTGTCCTTCATGCGGCGCAAATATACGAAGGACGTGAAGGGCGCGGACGCGGTGATATGGGGCATTCCCTTCGACGCAGCCGTCACCAACCGGCCCGGCGCCCGCTTCGGGCCGCAGGCGATCCGCCGCGCCTCGGCGATCCTCGACAACGACCCGCAATACCCGTTTTCACGCGATCTGTTCGAGCATCTCGCGGTGGTCGATTATGGCGATTGCCTGCTCGACTCGGGCAACCACCAGAAGACGCCCGGCACCATCGAACGCGAAGCGGCGAAGATACTCAAATCGGGCGCCTTCCTGTTGACGCTCGGCGGCGATCATTTCGTCACCTGGCCGCTGCTCAAGGCGCATGCCGCCATCCACGGTCCGCTCGCCCTGGTGCAGTTCGATGCCCACCAGGACACCTGGCCCGACGATGGCAAGCGCATCGACCACGGCTCCTTCGTCGGCCGCGCCGTCAAGGAAGGCATCATCGATCCGGACCGCTCGATCCAGATCGGCATCCGCACCCACGCGCCCGACACGTTCGGCATCAAAATCCTCTACGGCCACGAAATCGAGGAGATGCGCGCGTCCGACATCGCCTACGCCATCGTCGACCGCACCGGCGGCAGGAAGACCTATCTCACCTTCGACATCGACTGCCTTGACCCGGCCTATGCGCCCGGTACCGGCACGCCGGTTGCCGGTGGGCCGTCCTCGGCAAAGATCCTGTCGACGCTGCGCCAGCTCAACCAGATCGATATTGTCGGCGCCGATGTCGTCGAGGTTGCGCCGGCCTATGATCACGCCGATATAACGGCGATTGCCGGCTCGATGGTGGCCATGCAGTATCTCGGCCTGCTTGCCGAACGAAAGGCCCGGCTTGAAGAGCTGAACAACAACGGCAACCACAACGGTGCCGCGGTGAATCACGGTCAGGGCATATAGTCTAGAATTATCAGGGAATTTGATCAGGCAATGAAACCGAAAATCTTCATCGACGGCGAGCACGGCACCACCGGCCTGCAGATCCGGGCGCTGCTTGCCGAGCGCGGCGACCTGGAAATCATCTCCGTTCCCGCCGAGCGCCGCAAGGAAACGGCGGCGCGCGCCGAGTTCCTCAATGCCGCCGATGTCGCCATCCTGTGCCTGCCCGATGATGCGGCGAAGGAAAGCGTCTCGCTGATCGCCAACGACACCACCAAGGTCATCGACGCCTCGACCGCGCACCGCGTCGCCGAAGGCTGGGCATATGGTTTCGCCGAGATGGACAAGGAGCAGGCAAAGACGATCGCCTCGGCAAGACGCGTCGCCAACCCCGGCTGCTGGCCGCAGGGACCGATCGCGACGCTGCGGCCGCTGGTCACCGCCGGCCTGCTGCCGGCGAGCTTCCCGATCACGGTCAACGGCATTTCAGGCTATTCGGGCGGCGGACGGCCGATGATCGAGGACTACGTCGCCAAGGGTGACGACGCCTCGGAGTTCCTGCCCTATGGCCTCACCTTGCAGCACAAGCACGTGCCTGAACTCAGGGCCTATGCCAGGCTGTCGCATGATCCGATCATGCAGCCGGCGGTCGGCAATTTCGCGCAAGGCATGATCACGGTGGTGCCGCTGCAGCTTGGTGGTCTCGACCATGTGCCGACGGGTGCGGAGCTTCATGCGGCGATCGCCGACCATTTCGCCGCCATCGAGGGCGGTGTGGTCGAGGTCGCGCCCTATGCCCATCTCGAGCGCATGCCGGAGATCGATCCGGAGATCTACAACGGCACCAACCGGATGAAGATCTACGTCTTTGCCAACGACAAACGCGCGCAGGCGCTGCTGCTGGCGGTCTACGACAATCTCGGCAAGGGTGCCTCGGGTGCCGCCGTCCAGAACATGGATCTGATGCTCGGGCTCTGATGGACGCGCCTGCCTTTCCGAAACGCTGGAAGGTCAGCGCGCCCGAACTCATTGCCGAGACCTTTTCGAGCCGCATCTGGAAGGTGCGGCGCGAGGATGGTTTTCCGGCGATCGTCAAGGCGCTCAAGCCTTTCGATGACGTCGCCGACGAATTGCGCGGCGAGCATTATCTCGCGTGGCGGCGCGGCGAAGGCGCGGTGCGCCTGCTTGGCCGCGACGGCCACGGCATGCTGCTCGAATATGCCGGCGAAATACTGCTTTCCGAGGTGCTCGATGAGCGGGGCGACAACGCCGCGACTGAAATCGCGGCCGAGGTGATGGCAAAACTGTTTTCGCCATCGGAACACCCCTTCCCGTCCGAGCTTCAGCCGCTCAGGGAGCGGTTTCCCAGCCTGTTCAGGAAAGCCGCGACCGACCGCGACGCCGGCCATCGCAGTCTCTATGTCGAGGCCGCGGCAATCGCCGATCGGTTACTGGCCGATCCGCACGATATCATGCCCCTGCATGGCGACCTGCATCACGACAACATCCTGCACGGGCCGCGCGGCTGGCTGGCGATCGACCCGAAGGGGGTACTTGGCGATCCCGGCTTCGACGCCGCGAACATGTTCTACAACCCGCTCGACCGGGACGATCTTTGCCTCGATCCGGAGCGGATCGCAGATATGGCCGAGGTCTTCGCCAAAACGCTGGGCCAGGCTCCGCGCGCCATTCTTGATCATGCCATCGCCTATGGTTGCCTGTCGGCCTCCTGGCATCACGAGGACGACAACGCGGTCGAGGAGAACCGCGAATTGTCGATCGCCGAGGCGATCCGGGCGGTGCGGCCAAGCTTCTGATCCAGCCAGTCAACCGGCGACGGTAATGGCTTGTTCACCATGATGGGCTACTCACATTGCGTGGCTCCATCAGGGAATTGTCATGGTCAGCGCGATTTCGGGTTCCTCCCAGGCAACCCAGTATTCCTCGTCGGGTTCATCGAGCAATGGAGCCCAGGAAGCCGCGCTCGAAAAGCAGATCCAGGATCTGGAAGACCAGGCCAAGGCGATCAAGGACCAAGTCCAGGTCGCCCAGGTGCAGCAGGATATCGCTGTCGCCCAGGCCAAACTTGATGCACTCAGGGCCGCCGACGCCGACAAGGCGGCCAAGGCCGCTCAGAGCCAGTCAACGCCATCCGCCGCAGCCTTGCGCCAGGCCGAATTCGACGGCGAGAAGACGACAGCGTCAAACGAATTCTGGATGTGACCGGCCGATCGGCTCGGGATCAGCTCCTGAGCGCGATTTCGTGCGGCAAGGGATAGGCACCCTTGGTGCCGCGCCAATGCGCGGCGGCAAAGCCCAGCACGATGAGCGCAAACCCCTGATGGGTCAGTGCCATATGCAGCGGCACATGCATCAGCAGCGTGCCGATGCCGATCGAAGCCTGCACCAAAACCAGCACAAACAACAGCGTCGCGCGGCGGGCATGGGTTGTTCCAGGCAGTCGCCGACGCGTGGTGATCATGTGCCACAAGGCCACGACGAACACCGTATAGGCGCCGAGCCGGTGGACGAACTGCACCGTCTTCGGGCTTTCGAAGAAATTGCGCCACGCCGGCTCCAGGATCAGCAAATCACCCGGGATCAGCTTGCCGTCCATCAACGGCCAGGTGTTGTAGCTCAGGCCGGCGTCGAGCCCGGCGACCAGCCCGCCGAGATAGATCTGGATCAAGGCCAGAAACACGATGAAACCGGCCAGCCTCTGCGTCGAGCGGTCGGCGGCGGGTTCGGAATGCGGCGCCAGCCCACGCGCAACGACCATGGTGGCGGTGAAGATCAACGCCGCCAGCGTCAGATGGGTCGCCAGCCGGTACTGGCTGACCGAGACCCGGTCGACCAGGCCTGAGGCCACCATCCACCAGCCGATGGCGCCCTGCAGGCCGCCGAGCAAAAGGATGCCCACCAATTTTGGCCCCAGGCCGCGCTCGATGCGGCGCGTCGCCCAGAGGAACAGCAGCGGCAAGGCAAAGACCAGGCCGACGCTGCGCGCCAGGATACGGTGCGCCCATTCCCACCAGAAGATCGACTTGAACGCCTCGATGTTCATGCCCTTGTTGAGCTCGGCATATTGCGGGATCTGCTGGTAGAGTTGGAATTCCTCCTGCCACTCGGCGTCGTTGAGCGGCGGTATCACGCCATGGATCGGCTTCCACTCCGTGATCGACAGGCCGGCACCGGTGAGCCTGGTGGCGCCGCCGACCAGCACCAGCGCAAACAGCACCAGCACCACCACATAGAGCCAGCCGCGCAGCAGCGCCCGATTATACAGGTCGCGGTCGCGGGCCACGAAAGGCGCGGCAGCTGATATGGCAGCCATGGTCTTGTCCCGGCAGGTTGGTTTGGCGGATTGGTGGACCATCGCACCCTTGCTGGCAAGACCAGACGGCGCGGCACGCCGTCGCGCCGCGTCTCACCGGTTGCACAGGGTCGCGTCAAGGCCTATGCGAAGCCATGAGCTTGCCGGACCTGCGAGGTCCCGGCGGCCTAGACCAGGAGGCCAACCATGCCCGTGCGCCTGAAAAAGCTGATCGGAGCGTTCCTGCTGGTGGCACTGGTCATCATCTACGCGCTGGTCGCATCGATCTTCGCGGTCGCCCGGCTGTCGGAGTCGGGTCCGTGGGTGCATTTCCTGTTCTTCCTGCTCAGCGGCCTGCTGTGGGTGCTGCCGGCGATGGGCATCATCAAGTGGCTGATGCTGGAGCCGAAGGCGAAGCGCTGAACCGGAACCCGGCCCCGCCGCAGTCAGATCGTCACGACCATCTTGCCGGCGTTGGCGAGCGGCGTGGTCACGCCCGACAGCATGGTGCGGATATGAGCGAGGCTCTGGTAGCGGCCGTTGACTGAAATGCGCGGCAAGGCATGCAGGAACCCGGCATGTTCGGCGCGCAGCACGCCATGGCGCGTGGTCACGGCCGAGGCATAGCCGGCGTCTCGGGCAAAGCCCACTTCGCGGCAGCCCACCGCCCTGGCATAGCCATAGGGATAGGCGAAATGGCTGGGCCTTTCGCCCAGTTCGGCCTGCAGCAGGTCACCCACCGCGCCGATCTCGTGCCGCGCATCGGTTTCGGAAAGCCGCTTCAGATTGCTGTGGTTGATCGTATGGGCGCCAATCGCCACCAGCGGATGCGCGGCGATGCTGCGGATTTCATCCCAGGTCATCAGTGTCCGCAGGCGCGGACCGTCGGCGTCGACGCCATTCGAGCGAGCCAGGTCACGCAGCACGGCTTGCAGGTCCTCCTCGCGGACTTCGGAGGTGAGATAGACATGCAGGCGTATATTGGCCTGCACTTTCTTCGCCGGGGTCGAGCAGTCGATCACCAGCGGGCCATTCGGCCGTGTCAGAGTGAGGCTGTCGCGCGCGTTGACGATGTCCTCGACCACATCCCACCACAAATCGGCGGTGCCGTTGATCAGCCCGGGCGCGACATAGATGATCATCGGCGCGCCGTGCTTCTCCAGCACCGGCAGCGCCTCCGTCATGTTGTCGCGATAGGCGTCGTCGGCGGTGATGGTTGCGAACTCGCCACCCTTGCCGCCTGCCTTGATGCGCTCGACCGCTTCATCCATGGAAACAAAGGCATAGCCGCTCGCCTTCATGTCGGCGATCACGGCATCGAGGAAGCCAGGCGCGATGTTCAGATGCCGGTTGACGCTGTCGGGCTTTTCGGGCGTCGCGGTCACGCGGTGCAGCATCAGTATGGCGCCAATGCCGCCGATGAACGGCTTGGCCAGCGGTGCAAGACCGGAATAACGGGCGACGTTCAGCGCCAGTTTCCGGATTGCCTCGCCCCCGTCGATCATTCATTCACCTTTTGCGCCTAGGCTAAACCAAGCACGGAATGCGCCTATGCGGCTCCCCAAATCGCCATCAGTACGCCCTAAGGATTGAGGTATGGTTGACGCAACAGCGTCATTTGACGGCAATCGGCTCGCTGCGACCGAGGCGTCGCCGCGAGCCTTGCCGGGAGACCAGGCCGGCCTGTCGATTTCAGTGACATCCGCGGAAGGGCTCGCGGCCTATGCCGAGTTCTGCCGCTCGGCCCTGTTTGCGCCGGCGCAGAGTGCCGGCTGGATCCTGAACTGGGCCGAGCACGTCGGACCGGATCTGCTCATAGCGACGCTCAGCGCCGAAGGCCGGCCGGTTTTTTCGCTGGCCCTGGAGGTCACCGCGAAAGGTCCGTACCGCGTCGCCCGCTTCATGGGCGACCGCCACGCCAACGGCAACTTCGTCGCCGCCGATCCGCAATGGCTGGCCAGGGCGGATATCCCGGCCATTCGATCGCTGTTGGCGACCATCGCCAAGGCACGCCCGGACATCGATCTCGTCGCGCTCGAGCGGTTGCTGCCCGATCTCGACGGTGTCACCAATCCACTCGCCTTGCTTGACCATTTTGCCAGCCCAAACTTGTCGCTGGCCGTCGATCTCGGCGGTGGCTTCGATGCGCTGCTGTTGCGCGCCAGCGGCAAGCGCAAGCGCAAGAAGCACCGCTCGCAGATGCGCAAGTTCGAGGCTGTGGGCCGCCACCGACGCATCGAGGCGCGCACGGCGGACGAGGTGGACAGGCTGCTCGATGCCTTTTTCGAGATGAAGGAATTCCGCTTCCGCAAGATGGGCATCTCCAACGTCTTTGGCGACGAGCAGGTGCGCGCCTTCTTCCGCGCGCTGTTCACGCACGCGCTTGCCGAGGACAAGCCCTCCTTCCTGCTGCACGGGCTCGAGGTGGCCGGCAAGCTCCGCGCCGTCACCGGGTCAAGCCGCTCGGGCAAGCGCCTGATCTGCGAGTTCGGAGCGATCGCCGAGGACGATCTCGGCAACACCAGTCCCGGCGACTTCCTGTTCTTCGACAACATCCAGGAAGCCTGCGAGACCGGTTTTGCCGTCTATGACTTCTCTGTCGGCGACGAGCCCTACAAGCGGCTATGGTGCGATATCGAAACCCAGCATTTCGAGGTGCTGGTTCCCTTGACACTGAAGGGCCGCGCGCTGGCGGTGACGCTCCGGCAAGGCGCAAGGTTCAAAGCCTTCATCAAGAACAGCCCGACGATCTGGAAGCTGACCAAGATGCTGCGCCGCAAGACTGCCGGACAAGCAGCGCCCATAACCGGCGAGAATGCGAGCTAGTTTCGGAAATTCAGGGCTTCTCTAAGGGCGGCTTTGACTCGGAGATCGAGATCGGCCTCGATGTCGCCAAGGCCTTAAGCTGTCGCCACGGAGTGAGGACGATGATGCCGACCATCCGCACGCTGTCACTGCATGAGTTGGCGGTTCTCATCGACTGGGCGGCGGCGGAAGGCTGGAACCCTGGTCTTGAAGACGCGGCGATGTTCCAGGCTGCGGATCCCGCAGGCTTTATCGGCGCCTTTGCCGGCGACGAAATGGTCGCGGCAATCTCGGCAGTGGCCTATGGAAGCGGATTCGGCTTCATCGGCCTCTACATCTGCCGGCCGGACAAGCGCGGCAAAGGCTACGGCAAGGCGGGGTGGGACGCCGGCATGGACAGGCTTGCCGGCAGGACCGTCGGCCTCGACGGTGTCGCCGAGCAGCGCGCCAATTACAGGCGCAAGGGCTTCGAACCCGCCTACGAGACCATCCGCTATAGCGGCCGCGCCGCAGGTTCGACGGTCAAGGCCGATGGGTTGCACACGGTGACGGCCAAGCTCGTGCCCGACATCATCGCTTATGACGCATATTGTTTTCCGGCACCCCGGCGAGCCTTCCTCCAGCGATGGCTGCAGGCGCCGCATCATGGGCTGGCGGCCATCAACTCGCGCGGCACCACCGGCTATGCCGTGGCCCGGCCGTGCCGCTCAGGCTTCAAGATCGGCCCGCTGTTCGCAGACAGCAACGACACGGCGCTGCAGCTGCTGGACGGACTGGCGGGGGCCTGCGAGGGCGGTGACCTGCACATCGACGTTCCCGCCGAAAAGGCCGGCTTCATTGCGGCACTCGAGGCGGCCGGCTTTGCGCCGACCTTCAAGACCACTCGCATGTACAAGGGCCCGGCCCCGCAGCTCGGCCTGCAACGGTTGTTCGGCGTGACGACCCTGGAATTGGGATAGATCAGGCGGAGCGTCCGCCCTGGGATCTGCGTCTCTTCAGGCCGCCGAGCGCCGTCCCGGCACCGGATTGCCGGGCGGCTCGTGGCCGAGCGGCGTCACCAGCGTCAGGTCGGGATAGCCGCTTTCGATCAGCTTGACCGCGGCCTGCGTCACTTCATCGTCCGGCTCCAGCATGGACAGCAACACCTCGGTGGCATCGCCGGCCAGGCGGCTGATGCCTTGCGCGTCGGCCGGTCCGCATTCGACCACGACCAGATCATAGGCTGTGGTCAGCGACTGCATGATGATCGGCAGCCGGTCGGCGGCGCGCATGGCGCGGACCGGATCGGCGGTGCCGACAGGAATGACGTGACAGTCCGAATAGAGATCGGCATGGATGACGTCGCTGAACTGCGCTTCCGAAGCGAGCAGGTTGGTGATGCCGGGGAAAAGGCCGCTGTCCAGCATCGGCCGCGAGGCGGCCCCCGAAGCGGTAAGGTCCAGCAGCAGGACGCGCAGGCCGGCGTCGGCGACCTCGCGTGCCACCAGGACCGCCGATGCGGCAGCCTCGTCGCCCTCTGGCGAGACGAATATGGCGCGCGCCGCACCGCTGGCGATCAGCTTTTCGGCGGCCTTCTCGATGTCGATCTCGCCCAGGGTGGAACGCACCGGTTCGGCCTCGGCAGTCGTCTCCTGCGCTGTCGCTGCTTCGGTCATCGCGACCATATCAGGCGCTTCGGCCGCATGCGCATAAGGCACGTCGGTCTCGGGCATTGCAGTGGCATAGGGCATCGCGGCTGTGTAGGGCTCCGACCTCGTGTCAGCCGGATCTTCTCCCATCTCCGGGCGAAGGACCGGGGCCTGGAGGACGACGGGCTCCTGGTGGACAGCCGGCATCGCGATCCTATCAGGCGCCTGAGCTACATGGGGCATCGCGACCTCATCGATGCGTTCGAAGCGGGAACCGGTCGCCGGCCGCATGGCGCGGCCAGAAAACAGCTCCCGCAGGAGCGTCACGATGGCCATGACCAGCAGCGACGCGACGAAGGCGGCACTGACGATGGGCAGGACCTTCGGGAAATAGGGCTCGGACGGCACCTGCGCCAGGGAAACCACCCGTGCATCGACGGGCAGATAGTTGCGATCCTTGCGCGACGCCGCGCTGAGGTAGTTCGCCTGGTACGATTCGAGCTGCTGGCGCTTGGCGGCCGCATCACGCTGCAGGGCGTCAAGTTCGACCTGCTGTTCGCCGGCGCGGGCCGATGCCGCCTTCAATGTGTTGACGTCGGCGACGAGCTGGTTCTCACGAGCCTGCGCGGTCTGCGCCTGGGTCATCAGACCCTTCATCAGCTTTTGCGCCTCGTTGCGGATCTGGCCGTCGAGATCGGCAAGCTGAGACTTCAACGCCCGGATGCGCGGATGATTGTCGAGCAAGGTGGTGGAAAGATCGGCGATGTTGGCCCTGAGCTCGACCTGCCGCTCGCGCAGGCGCTGGATCAGATCGGAAGACAAGACCTCAGGCACGGCATCGAGCGAGCCGCCACCCTGCAACGCCTTGCGCACGCTATCGGCGGTCGCTTCCGCCGAGGCGCGGTTGGCGCGCACACGCATCAGTTCGCTCGACAGTTCGGAAAGCTGCTGCGTGGCAAGCACGGAATTGTTGCCGCCCATCAAAAGGTCTGATTGCGCACGGTAGGTGGCAACCTTGGCCTCGGCATCCCTAACCTTCTGCTGCAGGTCGGCGATCTCCGGCGCCAGAAAATCAGCGGCGGCGTTGTTCGATTCGAGCTTGGCGGCCCCTTGCCCCGCGATATAGGCGGCGGCAATGGCATCTGGTACGGCAGCCGCGAGCTTGGGATCTTCCGATGAGAACTCAATGGCAATGATGCGGGTCTTCTCGACGCTATAGACGTTGAGCTTCTCATGCATTTTCTTGAGGACGCGCTCTTCCGTCGGAATTTCCATCGGGTCGCTCTTCAGACCGACGAGGATCAGAGCGCGGCTCAACGGCGACATGTCGAGTGCTTCGTCGAACTCGGGCAGCTTCTCCAGACCAAGCTTTTGCGCGACCTGCTTGAGGATTTCGTTGGAGGAAATGATCTGGACCTGGGTGGCGACGCCCTGTTCATCGAGAATTGGCTTGTCGGCGTCGTTGTTGCTGGCCGGCCGCGTATAAACGGACTCACGCGGCGCAATCTCTACCTGGGTCTGAGCCTTGTAGTGGCGCGTGGCAAACGAGGCGAGCGCGAAAGCCGCGCCGGTCACCACCAGTGCGACGACGAGGATGCGCAGCCAGTTCCTCGCCAGACTGGCGAAGAGCTGCCTGAGATCGACGTCAACATCTGCGGCCGCGGACTGAACGGACATGCATCCCTACTCCGATACTGGGTCAGGACACACCGTAAACAACTATGGTAACTCAGCCGTTAAGATAGCCGTAAGTTTGCGTTAGGGTTTACTGGCGGACGCCAAACAAAACCGCCAAAAAATCGGAAAACTCTCGCCGGCGCGCGCCGTGTCGGCCGCTCCCTTTACCGGCCATTAACCCTAACAGGATGATAACGGACCTCGATCCCTAGAGTTGCTGCGGGGCTGCAGCGACCAGTCGAAGGTACCTGTCCGGTCATGAAAAGCACTGCTTTCCTGTTTCGCGCGCTGCTTGCCGTATCGATGCTTGCCGGCTGTTCCAGCTACCGGCCGACGCCGGCAGCCTTCCACGAGGTGCTCGACCAGCCCTATCGTCTTGGCGCCGGCGACCGCGTCCGGGTCACTGTGTTCGAGCAGGACGGGCTGACCAACACCTACAGCGTCGACCAGTCCGGCTACCTCTCCTTCCCGCTTGTCGGCGCCGTACCGGCGCGCGGCCACACAGCGCAGCAGATGGAAAAGGAAATCGCCGACAAATTGCGACAAGGCTATCTGCGCGATCCCGACGTTTCGGTCGAGATCGACCGCTACCGTCCGATCTTCGTCATGGGCGAAGTGGGCGCCGCCGGCCAATACTCGTACGTGCCCGGCCTGACGGTGCAGAAGGCAATCGCCATCGCTGGCGGTTTCACCCCGCGCGCCAATCAGGAAAGCGTCGACATCACCCGCGACATCAACGGTAAGGTGATGACCGGCCGTGTGGTCACGTCCGACCCGCTGCTGCCGGGCGATACAGTCTACGTCCGCGAACGCCTGTTCTGACGACCCACGTGGTGGACAACCTCAGGATCGTCCATTGCTTTCGCTCACCCGTCGGAGGAATTTTCCGCCATGTGCGCGACCTGACCGAGGCGCAGGTCGCTGCCGGACATTCCGTCGGCATCGTCTGCGATTCGACGACCGGCGGCGAGTTCGAGGAACGTCTGTTCGAGCAGATGAAAGATATGCTGGCGCTCGGCATCCATCGCACGCCGATGCAGCGCCATGTCGGCCCGGGCGACCTTGCGTCGGCCTGGCGCACTTACAGGATCATCAAGGAATTGCGGCCGGACGTGTTGCACGGGCACGGCGCCAAGGGTGGCGCCTATACCCGTCTGTTCGGCTCATTGTTGCGGGTATCAAGGTCTCGCGTAGCCCGCCTTTATTCGCCGCATGGTGGCTCTCTCCACTATGACGAGAACACGACCACCGGAAAGCTGTTCTTCGCGCTCGAGCGCTTCATGGCACGCTTCACCGACCACCTGCTGTTTGTCTCCGACTACGAAAGGCGAACCTATCGCCGCAAGGTCGGAGAGCCGCAGATCCCCAACACCCTTGTCTACAACGGATTGCGCGCCGCCGAATTCGCGCCGGCGATCACCGGGCCCGACGCAGCCGATCTGCTCTATATCGGCATGATGCGCCACCTGAAGGGTCCCGACATCTTCATCGACGCGCTGGCCCTCGCCGGCCCCCGGCTCGGCCGCGCGCTGACCGCGGTGATGGTCGGCTCCGGCGACGACCTGCCCCGCTACCACGCCCAGGTGAAACGCCTCGGGCTTGAGGGCTTCGTCCGCTTCCTGCCGCCGATGCCGGCCAGGGAGGCTTTCGCGCTGGCGGCACTCGTCATCGTTCCCTCGCGGGCCGAAGCCATGCCCTATATCGTCCTGGAGACTCTTGCCGCCGGTAAGCCGATGATCGCCACGTCCGTCGGCGGCATACCGGAGATCTTCGGCTCCGGCTCCCCTGCGCTGATCCGGCCTGGCCCAGTCGAGCTTGCCGACAAGGTGAGCCAGGCGCTGGGCGACCTCGCCGCCTATCGCAAGCTGATGCCGGATGGCGCCAGCCTCAAGGCACGCTTCGGCGCCGATGTGATGGCCGCCGACATCGAGAAGGCCTACTTCGCCGCGATCAACAAATAGGCCTCAAGCCCCAGGCCGTTTCAAAGCCACTTGTTGTTTCAAGGCTTTCTTAGCTCTCTTTTGCTATTCACCGTAGGGAAGCTTGCGGAAAGCCCCATGAACGAGATCGACCCCGCGCGCCGCTTTTCACCAGAGGCGGTGCGTAAATTCGACGGCCCGGCCGAAGGCGACACGCCGCCCGGCGGCATGAACGATGTCGCCCGCCAGGTCGCCTCGCAGTACAGGCGCGATACCATGTCGCCGATCATGGTCAGCGGCGTGCTGCGCATGGTCGAATTCGGCTTGCTGCTGCTGTCCGGGCTCGGCATCTATTTCTACTATGTCGGGTTCTTCAACTATCTCGCCTGGCAATACCCGCTGACGATCGCCGCTTCGTCGTTCCTTGCCGTGGTGCTGCTCGACGTCACCGACTGCTACCAGATCGTGGCCCTGATGCGGCCCATCGCCAATTTCGGCCGCGTGCTGCTGGTCTGGGCCGGCACTTTCGCCCTCATGGCGCTGATGGCATTCGTCATGAAGATGTCGGAAGACTATTCGCGCCTTCTGTTCGGCACCTGGTTCGTCATCGGCTTCGTTCTCCTCTTCGGCCTCAGGCTGGTGATGTCGAAGCTGATCCGGCGCTGGGCGCGCGATGGCCGCATGGAGCGGCGCGCCGTCATAGTCGGCGGTGGCAAGGCGGCTGAAATGCTGATCCGCTCGGTCGAAAAGCAGCCCTATAACGACATCCGCATCTGCGGCATCTTCGACGATCGCGGCGACAAGCGCTCACCGCCCATTGTCGCCGGTTATCCCAAGCTCGGCACCATTTCGGAGCTGATCGAGTTCGCCCGCATCGCCCGCATCGACATGCTGATCGTATCGCTGCCGCTGACCGCCGAATCGCGCGTGCTGCAGCTGTTGAAGAAGCTGTGGGTGTTGCCGGTCGACATCCGGCTGTCGGCGCATTCCAACGCGCTGCAGTTTCGCCCGCGCGCCTATTCCTACATCGGCTCGGTGCCGATGCTCGATATCTTCGACAGGCCGATCAACGACTGGGATTCGGTCGCCAAGCGCGCCTTTGACATCGTCTTCAGCCTGATCGGCATTGTGGTGTTCTCGCCGGTGATGCTGGCGACCGCTATCGCCATCAAGCTCGACAGCAAGGGGCCGGTGCTGTTTCACCAGAAGCGGCACGGCTTCAACAATGAAATCATCGAGGTCTACAAGTTCCGCTCGATGTATACGGACAAGGCTGATCCATCCGCCAAGCAGACGGTGACCAAGAACGACCCGCGCGTCACCCGCGTCGGCCGCTTCATCCGCAAGACCTCGATCGACGAGCTGCCGCAGTTCTTCAACTCGCTGCTGGGTTCGCTGTCGCTGGTCGGCCCGCGTCCGCACGCCATCGCCGCGCAGTCGCACAACCTTCTCTACAACGAAGTGGTCGACGGCTATTTCGCGCGTCACAAGGTCAAGCCCGGCGTCACCGGCTGGGCGCAGATCAATGGCTGGCGCGGCGAGATGGACACCAACGAGAAGATCCGCATGCGGACGGAGTACGACCTCTATTACATCGAGAACTGGTCGCTGCTGTTCGACTTGCGGATCCTATTCCTGACGCCGGCCAGGCTGCTGAACACGGAAAACGCCTATTGAGCGCGATTTCCCATGAGCTGCCGCAGGCCGCGGTCAACGCCAAGCTGATCGCGCTGATTTCCTCGGCGGCGGTGTTCGTCGGCATATTCCTGTCCGGCTTCGTCATCAGCGAACCGGCGCCCTATGAACTCTACATGGCCGGGCTGATCGCCATCTGGGCTCTCTTTGGCCTCAGGCTGTCGCGCGCGGCAATGCCACTGCTGGTGCTGCTGGTGACGATGAACATCGGTGGCATGATGGCGATGACGCAGATGGCGGATCTCGCCAACACGCCTCTCTATCTCGCCGTCTCGCTGTTTCTCGCCTTCACCGCGGTGTTCTTCGCCTCGGTGACCGCGGTGCAGCCCAGCCTCTACCGGCTGATCTTCTTCGCCTATGTCGTGTCGGCGGTGATAACCTCGCTGCTTGGCATAGCGGGCTATTTCCACGCCTTTCCGGGCGCCGAGATGTTCACCAAATACGACCGTGCCGCCGGTGCCTTCCAGGACCCGAATGTGTTCGGACCGTTCCTGGTGCTGCCCGGCATCTATCTGCTCTATCTGCTTTTGACCGGCCCGGTCACGCGCATGCCGCTGCTGGCGGTGCCGCTGCTGATCATCACCGCCGGCATCTTCTTTTCCTTCTCGCGCGGCGCCTGGGGCATGTTCGCCGTTTCGGCTGTCCTGCTCACCGGCTGCCTGTTCCTGCAGAGCGCCAGCGGCATGTTCCGGCTGCGCGTGGTGGTGATGACGGTTGCCGCGCTGTCGCTGCTGGTCGTCGCCATGATCGTCATCCTGCAGCTGCCCGGCGTGTCGGAGATGTTTTCCAACCGCGCCCATCTCGAACAGAGTTACGACACCGCCCGCCTCGGCCGCTTCGCCCGCTACGCAATCGGCTTCCAGATGGCGCTCGAGCATCCGTTCGGCATCGGCCCGCTGGTCTTCGGCACGATCTTTGGCGAAGACACGCACGATATCTGGCTGAAGATGCTGATGGACTATGGCTGGCTGGGCTTCGTGTCGTTCCTGACGCTCGTCGCCTGGACGATAGCAGCCGGATTCCGCATCCTGCTTCGCGACCGGCCGTGGCAACCCTATTTGTTGTGCGCCTATGTCGCCTTCATCGGCAATATCGGGCTCGGCACCTTCATCGACATCGACCACTGGCGCCACGTCTACCTGCTGCTCGGCCTGATCTGGGGAGCCATCGCGCTGGAGTATAGACACCAGCGGCTGTTGCGGCCGGACCCGGTTCAAGCCCAAGGTGGAAGGCGAGCTGTAGAAGGCGGTTGATTTGCGAGCGTCAAGGATTTTGAGCGCTCGTAAGTTCCTGTATTTTCTCGAGGAGATTTTTGACCAGCAGCTGGTAGACCTGCGTGAGTTCCCCTGGCGATAATTCGACTCTGATGTCGTACTGCCCGGAATAATTCACCTGCAGATTTACTGTCCCGAACAGCGTCGTTGCGCCATCGCGTATGTCGGTCGCCACGATCATGTTTTGCAATGACTGGTCGAGCAGAATGACGCCGGGTTCACCGGGGTGATTGTGTCTTGTCGTCCTGATCTTCACGTCAACCTCCTTTTCGGACCTTTCAAGAAAAGCGCAGAGCCAGCCGAGATTACCGCAGTTCCCTGTTCGGTGCAGTGCGCTTGGTATCTGGATGGCAGAAGGGGACTTTGACAATATCAATAGGCGGGTTTGGGCGGCTCTCTGTCGTCATGGTTCAAAATCGAGGCGATCCGCCTGAGGTTAGACATCGCCTCATCGATCAGTCGCCAGGATGGCTGTCCTTGTGCCGCGTCTCTGGCGCTCGCCAGATCGCCCCTGACGATCTGCATTATCTCATGGGCGGCTTCTTTCTTGTCCATACGACCGTTCCTGCGAGACAATGAAGGCAGTCTTGACTGCTATCATGTCACCACGTCAGGCGGGTCCACAACGGAACTATGTGGCTGCCGCCGGTTGCTCCCGCGGCGGGCACAATAGAAGGGATCCGCATTTCGGGTTTCTTGGTGGTTGAGCAGACCGGATTGGGAAATCGATTGCCGCCCACCATATCTTTTCGATGTCGGAGTCGCCTTGACCCTCTTCCCAAGGTGTCCAGCCCTTGCCCGGTCGCGCAGTCAGTTCGCTATCGCGCATCAGAGAGCCGCCCGACCTACGCTGGATTAGGGAGCTTCCGTCTCAACACTTGAACAACCTTGCCGTAGATCTGCCCTTCCAGAGCGGTGAGCGAAGCCGTCAAATCTAAATCCTGTCCAAGTTTGTGCGTCCAGCTTCCATCCTGCAGTTGGCGGGCTGCATGGGTAGCCGCGGCCGAAGTAATCCTTGCAGAGAAGATACCCGACGCTGACCGTTACGACGGTCGTTGGCTCCGGAAGCGGAACATGCGGCATACTTAGGCCGAGTTCCGGCTCGGTGTAGTTGGTGACAACGACCGCGGTCAAACCATAGACCGGGATGCCGTCGACCCTACCGGTGCCGATAACGGCTGGCTTGGCGCGACCGAGTGCGATGGGCGTAACCAGCCCGGTGCGGCGAGTAGTGACCCCGCTGATGCGTGGCGGCAACGGGGTCTGGAGCCATACACCGCGAATAGGACGACTGGGCATTATCCTACCTCCCGGCCGCAGTTCAGCGTTCGCGCCGCGGCGCGTTGGTCAGTGTTGGTCATGTGGTGGAATTCCTTAAAAGTAGTCGCAATGAGCTTGGCTGTTTATCCAAGGAGCCGGAGTGCTATACTGAGGCTGGCAGTCCAGTGCTGGCGACCGACGCGGTGTAGCGCACGCGGGCATTGGTAGGCCGAAAATTGGGAAGAAATCTGCTGCTGCCCAACTCTAACGTGATCTCTACAGAGAATAATAAGGCAAGACTTGGTGAAAATCCAAGACGTCTGAGGATAATGAAGACATGAATACCTTGATATTCTTTGTTTGCTTCCAATTGTTGCGCTTGTGTGCTTAGTTACTTTTGTTGCGAACATACGCCGATTGAAATTTGAGAGAGAGCACACGTATAAAACTGGAATTAGCGCCGCCGGCCGCGATGCCAATAAAGTCACAGTCGCTCACTACATGGACAGGTTGGGGGCAAAATCGCGGACCGGTGGTGAGAAGAAGCCGTGAGTCTCAGCTACGGCGCAGATCTTGTAACAATTTTCGGATTCCCCTTGGCACTAATAGGCCTCTGGGTAGTGTTTCGTCAGCTCAAATCAGACAAGCTGGCAGTTTCTGCCAGTGCTATGGCCACTATCCATGGAATATTCGTTCGCGAATAGATGCACTTTCGCGGATAGATCCATATGGTGTCGACGGGGCCGATAATCCAGATTGGACTGGCGCCTTCCGTGATCTCCTAAACGACCTCGAGGTTGCTTGTGCAGCCCATCTCGATAGTCAGTTCAGCGGGAGATCGGGAGATCTGGCGGTATTTCTAATCCGAGACATGCTCAAAATGTTTCAAGAGGATGCCACCCTACAGATCCATCTTGAGGCGGCCATCCACGATCCCGAAACCTTTAAGAACATCTCAGATTTTTTGGCCACGCAGAAATGAGGGGCCGGTAAAGATTGGCGGGCTAGTTTCCTACGGGGTTGCCCCCTGCAGGATGCCGCGCAGCCTCATTGCCGTCTCGGCGCGAGCGACATCGATGCGACGCCGCGCATTTGCGAGCGCCGCGGCCGCGTTGTGTGGTGGTCATGTTGTTTCCTGAGACGGCGCGCTTTCAGCCAGTGGCCGATTTAGGCGGCCGGCGCTCCTACCTAGAAAACTCCGTTCCCGGATTGTCATTATCCGCACGCTGCGACACTGCCGCGAGGAAGGAGGGCACAGACCGTTTTGATTTTGCGCGCGCCCTCTTCAAGCGTGTTTCCGTGTACTCTACGAATAAGACGCTCTTGCTAAACATCAAGTTGAAATCCTCGCCCTTAAAACCGCGACTTAGGGTGGCGTAGACTCCGGATAAAACGGACGGCGGCACGTTCACCTTTTCCATGGGGATCTTTGATTTCCAACTCATCGAGCAGCCAAGCGAGATGGCCTTGTAAATACTTGTTTTCCCCTTTTTCCAAGTTACAAGTTGGCAATCCTATTTCAGAGATCCTCTTCATCCGCAGGCGTCGACCATAAACCGCGGCCACATCGACCGCGGTAGATGCAGATGATTCTGCGCGACGCCTATTCCTTCTAGCGCATCCCAGCGTGCCGCTTCTTCCTATCGGGTGGGCCGAACTCACGCTCTGCCCAGATAGGCCGCTCCGGGGGCACGAAGCCGCGGTGGAATTCCACCATGTAATCGAGAACATCATTGCCAATGCGACGCCAAGTTTCCTCTGCCAAATCGCGCGGCACCTCGCGGCGGTTCTCAACAATTCCAGCCTCTACGAGATCCTCAAAGAAGTCGTAGCCGCTCAGGCGTCCATGCGACGTTGCTCGTCCTGCTTGTTCATGGCCAGCCTGGCGCGTAGGGCAGCACGCTCTTCTTTCGTATTGCAGTGAAACGGCTCCCCGCTGCGTTCGCGGCACAGCAAGCGTGGTCTGCTGATGAATGATGAGTTGGTCATGGGTGGTCATCCCATCTGGAGAAACCGGCTAGGCCGGTAGTGCCGACCGCGATGGGCGGTCGGTAGAAAATCATGGTGCAGCGCAACAAAGATATTGCGTTGCACGCAAACTTCCGTAAGCTCGCTCTAATATGCAGCAGCATAGGCCGGGGGGCGGTAGCCACGGCTCTTCAGTTACTTGGGAGAGCCGTGGTGGCTACCTGGGCCGCTTTGTCCTGTATCTGCTTGTTGTCATTCGCCGGTTTTGTTACCCAGACGGATTTTTCAGCTATTTTTGGAAGGTAGGACTTTGGGGGTAAGTCCTTGTTTTTTAAATGGTCGGAGTGGCCGGATTCGAACCGACGACCCCTTGACCACCAGTTTTGTAATATACGTTTTATAGCCATTCCTAGCGTTGCACGATGTGACGCACACGCCATGATTTGCAACGTTATGCAACCTATGCCCACTTGACTTGATCGAGCCTTGCCCCAATATACTGGCTACAATGTGGCTATAACGGGGGTTGGTAGTGGCTATAAAACTAACGGCAGACAAGGTGGCCGAGATCATGGATTCGGCCCTACCGAATAGGACCGAATTCTATTTCGACTCCGATCTCACGGGATTTGGTTGTTACCGCACCGCTGCGGGCACTGGCACATTCTTCGCAGAATTCCGACCTGTTGCTGGCGGCGTCAAGAAGCGGCTCAAACTGGGCCGGGTAGGCACGCTTAAGGCCAACGAGGCGCGGGAGGCTGCACGCAAGGCAATCGCCCACGCAGGGCTAGGGAAAGACCTTGCCAAGGACCGGGCCGACGAGCGCGCGAGCGGCACAGTCAAAGAGTTGGTGGAGGACTACATCGCTGGCAAGGATATGAAACAGTCGAGCCGCGATTTCTACACCGTAACCCTGAAAACCCACATCGGGCCGCATCTTGGCGCCAGTAGAGCCGTTGCCGTAACCCGCGTCGATGTTCAGCGGGCGCACACCAAGATGTCGAAGCGGGCGCGGTATTCAGCTAACAGAGCAATGGCGCTTTTGTCTGCGGCCTACACATGGGGGTCGAAGCGAGGCTACGTACCAGAAGGCATGAATCCTGCGGCCGCAATTGAGCGGAATAGGGAGGAATCCCGCGAGCGCTATCTAACAGACGAAGAGATGACGCGCCTTGGCGATGCGCTGCGCGAAGCGGAAACGATTGGGATCCCGCACAAGCCATCGGAATCAAAACACGCCGCGAAGGTGAAAACCCGCACCGTATACGGACCGCACGTCACGGGTGCCATTCGTCTGTTGATGCTGACCGGGTGTCGGCTGCGCGAGATACTCAATCTGCGCTGGGACGATTATGATGCAAAGCGCGGTCTGCTCCTACTCCCAGATAGCAAGACGGGGAGAAAGACCGTGGTGCTTTCGGCGGCGGCGCAGGCTGAGATTGATAGCCTGCCGCACGTGGGCAAGTACGTCATCGCCGGCCAATCCGCAGCAACCGAAGATGAGAAGCCGCGGTCCGACCTTAAAAAGCCATGGGCGGCAATTGCGAGCAGAGCGAGTCTTTCGGACGTCCATCTGCACGATCTTCGCCACACATTTGCCAGTGTGGGCGCCGGTGACGGTATGTCGTTGCTGACCATTGGCAAGCTGCTCGGCCATGCTGATGCCGCTACCACGCAACGGTATGCGCACTTGCATGTTGACCCAACGCGCGCCGCCGCAAATGCTATCGCTAATAAGATCGCCGTTGCGATCGGAGGCAGATGATGCCGCCACTGCCAAAGGGTTTCTCGCTTCAGGCTGTGCCAATTGAGGCAGCTCTGAGCGAAGGAAGAACCGAAGACGCCAAAACCTTAATGGTGGATCTCTTGCGTGCGGGAAAAGCCGACGAAGTCGTCCAGCGACTTGCTGCCGAAATAATTAGGTCACCCAAGAAACGCGGCAAGGGAAGGCCAAGGGCGCTTCCCGCTCATTGGTATGAGATCGGTGAGGAATTTGGTTGGCTGCGTGATGCTGGTATTCTGTATGACGATGCGGTCGTGCAACTGACAACTAAGTACGGATATTCTGACACACACATTCGAAATTGTGTCCGCAAGTTCGAAGAAGCGAAGGCGGCCCACGATGAGGCCACTGCAGAATATTACGATTAGTTTGCCTAAACCGCGTAGGCGAAAACGCATATTGTTTCTCCATGCAACAACCAGCACGGAGGTAGAATGGCAAACATACGCGTACGACAGGCGGCCGAATACCTCGGCCTTTCAAAATCCCTGCTTGACAAACTCCGCTGCTACGGCGGCGGCCCGGCTTTCTTCAAATTGGGATCGTCCGTCATCTATTCGACTGACGACCTCGACTCATGGATGGCGTCAAAGCGGGTGGCGGCCAACGACAACGCACTCGCGATGAGGGCAGCCGCATGAGCCGCTACACCACAATGACCCGCGCCGAACTTGTCGCCGAACTTGTCGCCGTCGTCGCGGCATTGCAGGCCAAGGTCGCGGCCGAACAGTCTACGACTTCCCCTTGGGATGAGCCAGATTTCAAGCTCGGCTCCATCTATGAGACGCGCAGTTCATAGACACTGCCGGCGCCTAAACCAATCTGCCTGCGGCCATCGCCCCTTCGCAAACCATCCCCCGCGAGCCGCGGGCGCTCACCACCAAAAGACGTCCGGCCGAACCGGCGCCGCAACCCCAGCACTCAAACTCAGCCCATCAAAACAAAAGCCGAATCCAAGGCGTGGACTCGGCACGGCACAAAACGTGAGGTTTCATGGCCGCCATACCAAAGTTGAAAACTGCAGATAATGTTCTCGACACTCGACGGAATTTGATGTCGCAGGGTTATCGCATCGTCCCCTGCAGAGGCAAAATCCCATCCGGTTTCAAGGGCTGGCAAAACCTTCATGCCACGACTGAGAACGCGATCGACTGGGAGACATCATTCCCGGAGAACCGCAATACTGGAATCATGACCGGCGACGTGGTCGCTATCGACGTCGACATCCTCCAGCCCGATCTGGCTGCGGCGATCGTTGCCATGGTGCGCGAACTGCCGGGAGGCGAACTTGCACCAATGCGGGTTGGCAAGGCGCCGAAAGCAATGTTCCTGTTTAGGACGGATGAGCCACGGGAAAAGTCGGTTACAGACTGGTTCAAGATCGACGGCATCGATCAGCGTATCGAGGTAATGGGCAAGGGCCAACAGGTCATTGTCGACGGCATCCATCCCGAGACCGGGCTGTGTTATTCGTGGGACAGACCGCTGCCGACCTTCGGCGATCTGCCGTTGCTGAACTGGCCATCATTGGAAACCTCTGTCGCGGACGCCGAGCGTCTTCTAGCGCCGTACGGCGCGCGTAAACCCGCGCCGCGGGCGCGCATTGCGAACAACGATAATTCGGCCGACACCTATTTTCGACGCGTCAACCAGGCCGCGCTTGATAACCTGGGTGCATGGGTGCCCGCGCTCGAGTTGCCCAAGACTAGACGCAACGGAGAGGGATATCGGGCCGTGTGTGTGTGGCGCGGCGTCAAGAACGCCAACCTCTCCTTCCACCCTAGCGGGATAACGGATTGGGGCAGCGGCGAGACCCACACGGCCATAGACGTGGCTTCTCACGCAGGTAAGGGCGATGGGGTAGCAAGCGCGGCTGAGTGGCTCTGTGCTCGCCTCTGCAAGGCGAAGGAGGATCTCGGCTGGATCGACAAGGGCGCACCCATCGTGCCTAATGCCGAAGCCATCGCAGCCATGGTTGCGAAAAAGGACAAGTCAGTCGACATCGGTAATCCATTCACGCCAGACGCCCTTGGCGGTCTCGGCGGCATGGTTGCGGATTGGATACTGAACACGTCTCGCCGGAAGTCGCCAGAGTTGGCGGCGATGGCTGCAGTAGCGTTTCTTTCGGCCTTCTATGGTAGGCGCGTGGCCACGCCCACAGGATGCGGCGTAAACGTTTACCTTGCCGGCATTGCCGGCCCCGGCTTCGGCAAAGAGGCGCCGTTGGCTCGCCTGGTCAACCTTCTGCAGGCATCCGGCATGGCCTACCTGATCGGCCCAGGCGAGGTCACCAGTGCTGGCGCCATCGAGAAGGTTCTCCGCAAAAAGCCCGTCATGGTCATGCCGTGGGATGAAGTCGGCGATGTTCTGGAGTCGATGAACGTGGGCAGCGCTGGCACAGGGAACTGGACCGCCACAATCAGGAAGGCAATGCTCGAGCTCTATTCGAAGTCGACAGGAGTCTGGTTTGGAAAAGAGCGTGTCGACGACGAGAAGAACAGCGACCCTATCCACTGCCCGACAATGTCTGTCGTCGGCACATCAACGCCGATCCGGTTTTATGGCGGATTGTCCGAAGGAAACCTCAAGGACGGCTTTGTTGCACGATGGATTTTCATCGCACCCCAAGCACGTCCGGTAAGGGCGAATCCGCAGGACAACGGCCTTCGCCTGCCGGCGGCGCTCGCCGAGGCTGTCACCAATGCGCAGGACAGTTTTCCATGGCCAAGGAACTTAAACGGTGGTCAGGGCGCGTGGCGTGCGGCATCGGCCATCCCGTCCCTAGTTGAAGTTTCGTGGGCGGATGCTGAGGCCGAGCGCGCATGGCTGACTATCGAGGATTGGCAAGAGGAAGAGATCATCCGGGATGAAGGCCGCGACGGCATAATCGGGCGCTTTGCCGAAAACGCGGTTCGCTTGGCGACACTGCGTGCTCTTTCGCGCGATCCGGCCAACCCTTCTGTGACAGTGGAAGATGTTGCCTGGTCACGCGCGATGATGGACGCGAGCATCAAAGCCATCGAAAGCGGCATCGACAAGCACATGATGTCAAGCAAGTTCGAAGGGCTATGCAAGGGCATCGTGTCGGCCTTGATAGGCGCCAAGGACGGGCAGCTTTACCGCGCTGAGTTGCTTCGGCGACGAGGCGTGCGGGGCGCAGATGGCAGGACGTTTGATGATGCCCTCAAACGACTTCAAGAGACCGGCGAGATCGAGAAAAGCGACGGGAAAACCTACGTGCTGACACGGGCCGGTGTGGCGTAATTCCGCTTGCCAAAACGCTTGCTAAACTATTGCACTTGCCAAACACGTGCACAGATTTCGAGCCGATCTTTGTGCATGCCTTTGGCAAGTGGCAAGTTTTTGGCAAGTGAGAACACATAGGAATCTATCAGGTAAGTGTATGATATATATACGTATTATATTTAGATAAATCACTCACTTGCCAACTTGCCAGACTTGCCACGCCCTGCGGATTTTTCTGAGTTCGCCGGTGAAGTTCGGGTTTTGCCCTATCGTGGCAAGTTGGCAAGTCCAACCAAAACGCAGCCTTTAGGAGGGCTTCAATAAATGATTGATCCGGAGACCATCGAAGACACCGACGACTGCGACGGCGAGTCCCTGTCTTGCTACGGCTACGACACAACGACCGGCACGTGGTGTTGGGGAGTCGTTCCGCTCGAGTACATTTACGAAAGCAGTCGCGTAGATATCATCGCCAGGCTTCGCCGCTACGCCGACAGCGATGAGGAGGCAGCATGACAGCGCTTTCACCGACCGAAGCCGATCGCCCGTACCGCGGCCGACGCCTCTCATGGGCCGAGTTCCGCAAGATCCTGGCGGATAATGACAACGAGCGTGCCGCTCACGCAGTCGTCCACTCCTCAGCGGCCCGCGATGCCGCCAAGTCGAGCGCATCAGGCGCAAGTATCCCGCGGCCACGCGCAAACGCTTCGAAGGCGATGCGGGCCGACTCCAAGTCCCTCTGCCCAGTCAACGCTGCCTGGCATGCGGCAAGGGCCGCTTTGAATGTTGGGCTGCGGCTACCAGACCATTCGTTCAGCAGTTCATAGGCCTCAGCCGCCGTCTCGATATCGCGCGGGAAGCCCATGCCAACGAAGATGGAAACGGGTTGCGAGAAACGCTTGTCGGTCATGGTGATCTCCGAGGGTTGGAACGCCAGACACGCAAAGGATACAGCAGTGGCAGCACCATCAGAGAGCCATTCAAAGTGGGTAGACAGCCCCTCCAGAGGGGGCGGGTCAAGGTCTGGCAGATCGGTTTTCCTACCACCGCTCCCCGAACGATAATGCGTTGTATCAAAGGGATATGGGGTTTGGACCTCCAATGCCATCCGGCCCTGGCAACCGGGGGTGACCACCAACCCAATTACAGTTTTTTGCCTCACGCGCGCGATCACGCGTAACGCGCGCGAGGGACGTGAGATTAACCCTTGCCTTTGGCGGGTCTGCCGCCTTTTATAACCATGACCGACTGGATAAAATCGGTCCTCAGAACTATATCCAGTGTTTGCGGGCAGTTTCACCGCTAGATGCTGTAAAGACGACCGTCGTTCAGACGGCAAGGCCGGAGCCGAGGGGCTCCAACACAGACCTCAATAATAGAGAGCTTCCATTGGCACAGATTTCTGACCAGACCGCTTCTGCGGAAGGCCGCATTGCGGCCAATGATAATGCCCCTCCCACTCGGAAAGAAATTCTCTACGCGGCGGATGCCATCCTCAAGGCAAACCCTTGGCCTAAGCAGTCGGCGGTTCGTGTACGATACCGTGGCGGCCTGCCAGCCATGAACTGGCTTGCAAAGCACGATGCAAAGGGTGCGGCCTCCTTGTGGCTCATCGCGCGTGCGCGGCATCCCGAAGTGGCTAACGATAACCAAGCCGACGCCGAGGGCTCGGGCATCGATCGTCGTAAAGATGGCAAGCCGCGGGGGGCGAATCCAGACCCGCGTTCGCTCGATGCTTACCTCGCGCTACCTGCCGTAAAGCCACGTCTCGGCGACGGGGAGCCACAACCAGCAATGACAGGAATGTGGGATGGTGGCTCCCGTGGGATCACAATCAAGTGCCAGGACTGGATACATCCAGAGGCTGTTTTTACCGACGCGACACGCTTCAGCTTCCATCCTCCAGAAATCGCTGAGGGCGCAATCTTCAATGGCGCGGTCGGTGGTCTCGGGCAACCGAAAATGGGCAAGCGGCGCGGCGACATTCGCCGACAGGACGAACCGAAGCCCCCCGCTCCCAGTGAAGAGGTCGACATCGTTATTGAGGTGGTTCTCGCAAGGGGTAACGTTGCCGACGTGGGAAAGGCGCTTGGGTCGAAGGGCGGCGGAGCCGATCGCTGTGGTGGCAGAGCGTTGCGAGACGCAGGACGGTGGGCGGCGAGTGCAGTGGCAGACCGGCATCCTTCATTGAGATTGAAAATCGCGTAGTCACCAGTGTAGCAACAGATTCAGGACGAGCGGCAGCAGGGCAATGAGCTTGAATACTTCCTCTCGCGATAGGTGCCACCATTTGCGTTTTTTCGGAGGGGGCCGGCGCATACAACTCTCCATTTGAAAAACTCAAATCGAGAATCCTTTCGGGCCGATTTCTTATAGGCGCCCCTTTCGGACTGCTTGGCAAGGGGGCATTCGGACCGTCGTGAGTTGGCATGTGGAAAGGCGTTCAGAGTATTTTTAACTAATTTTGTCAACGATATGAAATGACTGCGTAAAAGGCCAAAACCCTATGTGGAAAAGTGCAGCGGATTTTTTTCAGGGTGCCAAATCGTGGCCGCTAAAAACCTATAGGACAACAGACAACGAAACAGGGGCCGTCCACGAACAGGGAGCGGCCTTTTTCTATGGCAGTCAGGTTTTGCTCTATTCCTGATCGCCCGCCGCCTCCTTCCTCAGCGCGCGGCACTCTTTCGTCATTGGTCAAGAGACCAGGCGGCACAGGCTCGAGCTCTTTTCTTTCATTGCCGCAAGGCGGCAACCAGATCGCGCCACCGCTCGTCGGGAGCGGTGCGCTGATCGCCCACGACCACTGATGCTCCGTCAACGAGGTCGCGGTGCAGCTCCACGGCCATGGCCCCCATAGGCGGTATCGCCTCCCGAAACCCGTATGGCGCCTACACCGTTCCGGTTAGAACCTTCGCTAAACCTGTATTTTTTTTGTTTTTGAGCAGGGAAAAACACAAGGGGTGTCAGGCCTGGTGTTCAGAACAACTCAAGCCAAATCACCCCATCTAAAAACCGTAAGGAAAGTGAAATGCCACCCAAAAATCAGCCACCACCCGGCCCTAGCGCCGTGCTCGCGGAGCGCATGCGCGAATTGACCGCCAAGCGCAAAGCGAATGTCGCTCGCATCCTCGAGGCCGAGCGCGACGGATCCACTTTCGATTCAGCCAGGGCCGACGTCAACGCCGCTGCCAACGCGCTGCTGGGTGGCGAGGTCGCGCCGCGGCAACCGGCCGTTAACCCCGCAATCGCTCTGGAAGCGATGCGCGGCGAACTCGTGGTCATCGATCGCGCTTTAATCATTGCAGAGCAGCTGTACAAAGAACTCTGCGAGAATCCAGGCGGCAAAGGCGAGGCCGCTGCAGAAGACGGCAAGCGTCAGCGCAAAGCCACTCACTATCCCCAATAAGGCTTTCATCCGGCGCTCCTCCGCTATCCAGAGGAGAATGCAGGCCGTTCGATCCGGTTCCATGAAGAGAGGATTCAGCCTAACGGTTACTACAGAAGGCAAATAGCCCATCAGCAGGCTAGCGGGCCCGACCTACCATATCGCCGCCACGATCCGACCCGCGCCAGAAACCATCGGCTGACTCGCCGCTGGATGACAGTTCAGTGGCAGGTCACCGGCCTTATCGGTAGGCCTCGGTGAGCGGCTTGTCGGCCCCCCGCGATCTGCCCACTTTCGTGCTCAGACGTACCACCATGAGGAGAAAGCTTGCCGAAGTGCAATCACTGGGCCGAGCGATAGAGCAAGCTCGGTAAGCGACCTCCCATGCCGCGCAACTCGTGCAGTGGGGGCCAAGGTCATTGTCCTCATGCAGGGGGCGGCACTGTACAAGGGCGAGCTGTAGGCGGGCAGCTTGCCACGCGAGGGCCAGGTGAAGAGCACGGGCACTTCTTTGGCACCCGAGTTAGCGCCTTTGCGCATGCGATCATCAAGCGCCCGGGCAGAACCTCTCTTTGGCGCGGGTGCGGGGCATCATAATCGTTCGCAAGCTGACATTACCACGTCGCAAAAAGGCCTACTGCGGCCACAGCCATGACCGCCGTGGCAAGCCAGCCAAATTAGTCCTTCCTGAACTCCATCTGAACACCGTCTTCAAAGCCGTTCAACTCGCGGTCCCGTCCGCCAAAGGAGACGCTCTCATGATCCGCAATTCTTTCATCGCAACCGCGGTCGCCGCTCTTGTCGGTATTACTGCAGCGCCCTGGCCATGGCCAGCGACGCAACATACTAACTTCGGAAATTACTCTTGAGCCTCTGTAGCCAGTTGGGGTTCATTTTGGTTTCTTCTCTTTCACTTGCAGATACGTAACGAGGTCGAATTTTCTTTCCTTTTACGTAAAGCGGCT
>NZ_JBWKME010000109.1:0-8667 GCF_056431085.1 Mesorhizobium waitakense
CTGTAACCCATGTATCCGGTTCAAAGTGTTACCCATCTATCGGCTGGACAGCGGCAGCCAGATGAGGGGCAGCGCCGACTTTTCGCGGTAGAGGGCTCAGTTCCAAAGAGGAAATCCTGAATGCGTCGCGCTGCCCCTCATCGCCCTGCCGGGCACTTCCCCCGTAAACGGGGAGAAGGACGCTTTCATCAGCGGTGCTGATGGTCGTGCCAAAACAAATCATTGGTTGAGGACGTCGCCGCTGCGATAATCGCGCCGGCAGAGGCAGCGCACCGGGGAACTGCAATGATATTCTACGGCATGATCGACAGCGGCAATTGCTACAAGCCGCGCCTGCTGATGGCCAAGCTTGGCCTCGCCTTTACCAATGTCGAGGTGAGTTCGCATACGGGCGAGACGCGAAAAGCGGACTATGTCGCCAAGAACCCGAACGCCATGGTGCCGCTGCTCGAGCTCGACGACGGCCGCCGGCTGGCCGAATCCAACGCCATCCTGCTCTATCTCGCCGAGGGCACGCGTTTCCTGCCGGCGGACAGGTACGAACGGGGACTGGCCTATCAATGGCTGTTCTTCGAGCAATACAGCCACGAGCCCTATATTGCCGTGCGCAAGGCGCTGCTGACCTTTCCAGAACGCGCCCGGGATGCGACACCGGAGCGGCTAGCGGTGACGCTGGAGCGTGGCAACAAGGCGCTCGGCGTGATGAACAAACATCTGGAAACCAACGCGTTCTTCGCTGGCGGCGCCTACAGCGTCGCCGACATCGCGCTCTATGCCTATACGCATACGGCAGAGCAGGGCGGCTTCCAGCTTGATGCCTATCCAGCGGTGACAGACTGGCTTGGCCGGGTGGAAGCGGATCCAGGACATGTGCCGATGGACTGGGTGGGGTGAGCAACGTCGCCAATTGTCGGTGCCTGAACCCCAGACAAACAAAAAGGCGGGATAAATCCCGCCTTCCCATTTTCGGTAGCCTGATCGGGAGCGTCCGGTCCGGGCTGGCAGCTATCTGCTGATCCAGTCTGTCGGGTCTTTCCGCTCCGGCGCGCTTCTCGCGCGACTGTCAGTACATCCGTGACTTGCCGCGCGCCCCGAGCTCTCGCCCGGCGCGCGCCATTCGCAAAATCAGGCTGCCTTGCTCAGAGATCCAGCGGACGACTTGCCAGTGCGGCGGTCCTGCTCGATCTCGAAGTTGATCTTCTGGCCTTCGACCAGGGTCGACAGTCCAGCACGCTCGACAGCGGAGATGTGGACGAATACGTCCGCGCCGCCCGCGTCAGGCTGGATGAAGCCGAAGCCCTTGGTGGCGTTGAACCACTTGACCGTTCCAGTTGCCATTTAGATAGTCCTTCACATTTGCTTTAGATTGACCGGACCGAAGTCCAGCCGGTGTGCATCGAGATTTTGGAGATAGACGTCAGCAAACGCGATTATCGCGAGGCCCGGATCGATCGGCCGAAATATCAATGGAACGCATATAGGCTGCTTTCGCACGAAAAACAAGACTGCGTGAGAAGGCCGTGATCAGGATGCCGCCCAATGGCCGCCCCAATCGCGTGAGAGCGTCGCAACAGGATCGGGCCCCGGCGGTGTTCAATCCGGGAGGAGCTTGGGGGAGAGGACCATGAAAACCATTCTGCTTGCCGCCTGCCTGACGCTGGTGGCCGCCGAGGCGCAGGCGATCTCACGCTATGACCCAACGCGTATGAGCTGCGGGCGTGTCCAGTCGACGATCGCGCGGCACGGCGCCGTCATCCTGCGTTACCAGTCGACGCGGGTGCCGGGCCTGCCGCTCTATGACCGCTATGTCCAGAGCGAGCAGTTCTGCACCATGGGCGAGGTGAGGACACGTGCCTACGTGCCGAGCGCCGACACGAAGTTCTGTCCGGTCTATACCTGCAAGCGGCCGGACTATGATCGGCATTTCCGCCGGCGCTTCTTCCACAACGACTAGGGCAATTCCGGGAAAGCGCGTAGCGCTTTGCCTAGGGAAATTGCGTCAAGACCGAGAGATGGTTCAGAACCCGAAGGAAACCTGCGCTGGTGGCGGCGGGCCGACGCGCACGCCTTCCATGGCCAGCATCTTCTCCTTGGTGTTCGAGCCACCGGGTGCCGAGAAGCCGCCGATCTTGCCGCCGGCGGCAAGGATGCGATGGCAGGGAATGACCAGCGGCACCGGATTGGCGCCAAGGGCAGCACCGGTTTCGCGCGGCAGACCGCCATGGCCGGCGCGTTTGGCCAGTTCGCCATAGGTGGTGGTTTCGCCATAGCCGAGCTTTCGCGTCGCGCCGTAGATGGCAAGGCGGAAGTCGTCGATGCCGTCGAGATCGACCGGTACGCCGGTGAAGTCGACATCCTCGCCGGCCGCATAGGCCTTGATCGAGGCGATCAGGTCGACGACCCATGGCGGCTGGGCGGTGGAGGCGGAAACGCCGGCATGGCGCATCAGCCGCCGCTCCACCGCCTCGCGGCTGCGTTCAGGCAGGCAGAGCCGGATCAGGCCCTTTTCGCTCCAGGCGATGCCCATGAAGCCGATCACTGTTTCTAACACTGCGTGGCCGGCTGTGATCGAAGATGTCGTTTCCATGATGCGTTCCTTTCCGCAAAGTGGCGAAATCCGGCATTCGTCCCGGTACATATCCAGAACAATATGGCATCCCGGCCAGAGTCTCGCCACCCGAAAACCACCTGAGGGCCCCGATTGCCGGTCGTGAATCGCTGGTGTAAGGAATTTCTTAATAACCCGACAAATCGGACCCGAGCGCGGCTTGCCAGCAAAACACACTCTTATCGCGATCGGCGTGATCCTGGCTGCCGCCGGCATCAGCGGTTGCACGTCGACCTCGCAGATGAAACCCGCGCCTGCCCTGACCGAAACCGCGACTGCCGCCGGTGCTGACGCCGGCTTCACGATACCGCTGCCGGAGACGGTTTCGGTGCTGCCGGAATCATCGGGAATCGCGCCCGTTCAGACGGCTGAATCGACGTCCGGCCCAGCCACGCCGGCACCCGATGCCGCCGTCCAGCCTGCTGCCGCGACCGCCGCCTTTGCCGGCTCGACCCCGGCAGCGCCGGCGGTACCCGCCATCATGACCGCCAATGCCTGGCAAGCGCCGCCGCCGGCGACCGCAGGCGAGACCGTCAAGACGGCCGAGACCTATACGACCGCAGGGCTCGTCATGCCCGCGACCGCCAAGGGCGACCGGAAGGTCGTGCCAGGCGTCCAGCAGGTCGCCTATATGGTGCCGCAGAACCCGGCTGCCCTCGTGCAGTTCCCGATGGCACCCGCGGAAGAAGAACACGCGCCGGGCGTGCGTGGCGACGTCGAGCGGCTGATCGAGAAATACGCCGCCCTCTACCAGGTGCCGGTCGATCTGGTTCGCCATGTCGTCAACCGCGAGAGCACCTTCAACCCGAAAGCCTACAACAATGGCCATTGGGGGCTGATGCAGATCAAGCACGCGACGGCGCGCGGCATGGGCTATGACGGCCCGGCCAAAGGCCTGTTCGACGCCGAGACCAATTTGAAATACGCGGTCAAATATCTGCGTGGCGCCTGGCTGGTGTCCGGCGGTAACGCCAAGCGGGCCGACTGGCTCTACCAGACCGGCTACTATTTCGACGCCAAGCGCAAGGGCCTGCTCGACGCGACCGGGCTTGGCCGCGACCGCCAGCGCAGCCGCTTGCAGCCCGACGCCTGAGCGCGATGCCTGAACCGCGCCCGCCGGCTCTGAACGATATCCGGCTGCGCAAGATCCTCGACGAGACGCTGGTTCCCGCGCTCTGGCCGGAAGGCTTTGTGATGCGCTGCTTCGAGCCCGGTGATGCGCCGGCCCTGCATGCGCTCCTGACCGAAGTGTTCGACGACGGTGCCGATGGCCCGTTTGACGAGTGGTGGCCGCGTATATCAGGCGATCCCGAATTCGACCCGGCGCTGTGTTTCCTCGTCATCGACGCCAAGGGCCGGCTGGCGGCGGCCGCGCTGTGTTGGACGCGCGCCTTCGTCAAGGACCTCGCGGTCCATCCCGAGGCGCGCGGCAAGGGCATTGCCGAAGCGCTGATGTGGCACGCCTTCGCCACCTTTCGCGCACGCGGTGCGGACTATGTCGACCTGAAGACCAACACTGAAGAGAACGCCGCCGCAGTGCGCCTCTACGATCGGCTCGGCATGTTCGAGGTCGATTGGTACAGCTGAGCGGGGCGCTCAGATGTCCGGCGCGTTGCCGATCTTCCGTTTGAGGTCCAGCGCCCAGGCGCGGCCCTCGTCGCCGCCCCACAGCAGCCAGGCGATGTAGCCGGCCGACGGGTTTTGCTCGTTGCCGTAGTTCCTGCCGCGCTTGTCGACCTCGTGGCGGGCGAAATAGCTGACCATGCGGCGGATGGTGGAGGGCGCGAGTTTTTCCCGGTTCTTCAGTTCGGTGGCGCGGGCCACGCCGATCTCGGTGCCGCCACGGCCGAATTCGCCGCGCAGGCGCAGCGCCTTGGCGGCATTGTCGGCCACCACTTGCGGGCAGCGCAGGTCGATCTCGTCGTCATCGTCGTCGTGCATTTTGTCCCCCGGACTGCTGGCTTATCCTGTGGGGAGAATGCTGGGAAGAGAGCGAGGTTCCGCTGCGAGAAAGTCGTTTCGGCCATTCGCAAAAATGTCGGAGCCGATCGCCGCCAAACGTCCTTGGGTCGCATAGCAACCGCGCCGGGACGCCGGCGCCGCGACCGAAGGAGCCGATCATGATCACCTTTCCCAACGAATCCGCCAAATACCGCACCGCCCGCGAAAAACTGCTGCAGAAGGAAATCGGGCTGCGCCGCGCCATGGAAGAGGTTGCGGTTGCACGGCGCGCGCTGCCGCCCGGTGGGCTGGTGCCGCAGGATTATGTGTTCGACGCGCTGGGACCGGACGGCAAGCCCGGGAAGGTAAAATTGTCGGAGCTGTTCGCGCCCGGCAAGGATTCGCTCATCGTCTACAACATGATGTTTCCCCGTCACCCGCAGGAGAAGCGCGACGTGGCGACAAGCGGCGGCACCGCGAAGCTCGCGCGGCCGGACCAGCCATGCCCGTCCTGCACGGCGCTGCTCGACCAGTTCGACGGCGCGGTCGGTCATCTCGATGCCGCCGGCTTCAACTTCGCCGTGGTGGCGAAAACCGCGCTCGAAAACCTGGTCACGCTCGGCCGCGACCGAGGCTGGCGCAACATGCGGCTGGTGTCTTCGGCCAACAACAGCTTCAAGCGCGACTACAATGCCGAGGCGGCCGACGGCGCACAGTCGCCGCTGCTGTCGGTGTTCCATCGCGACGCCGACGGCATTCGCCATTTCTGGAGTTCCGAACTGGATTTCGCGCCAACGGACCCAGGCCAGGATCCGCGTGGCGTCGGCACCTGCGAGCCGCTGTGGAACCTGATGGATTTCACGCCCGAGGGCCGGCCGAACTGGAACGAGCAACTGCAATATGGCGAGGCGTGCTGTCACTGAGGGGGGCTTGCCTTCTGGAAAATCAGCGCTCTACGGCGCCCCCCTCTGTCCTGCCGGACATCTCCCCCACAAGGAGGGAGATTGGCAGTTGTGCGGCCGGCTTTTTTTCAACGAAAATTGGCGAAAGCAGGCGCGACATCCGATCTCCCCCCTCGTGGGGGAGATGTCCGGCAGGACAGAGGGGGGCGCCGTAGAGCACCACGGAAGGCGCTTCATTGCTCGGCGATAAACTACAATGTCGGCACAAACCGGGAGAGCATTCCATGCCCAAGATCGACCTGTCAGCCGTGCCCGTCCGCAAAGGCTCCGGCTACCCCGCGCCTTTCGATCAACCCTGCGCCGACCGCACGCGGCGGCGGCTGGGCGATGCGGGCGGGCTCGCTGATTTCGGCGTCAATTTGATGACCTTGCCGCCCGGCGGCTGGTCCAGCCAGCGCCACTGGCACAGCCATGAGGACGAGTTCGTCACCGTGCTGGAAGGCGAACTGACGCTGGTCGAGGACGGCGGCGAGACGCTGCTCAAGGCAGGCGACTGCGCGACCTTTGCCAAGAACAGCGGCAACGGCCATCACCTGATCAACCGGTCGTCCACCACGGCGCTCTATCTGGAGGTCGGCTCGCGCGACCCGGACGACGTCATCACATGCTCCGACATCGACATGATGAGCCCTAGCTCCGACGGGCGTTTCCTGCACAAGGATGGCATGCCCTATCCGGGGCAGGGGTAGCTCTGGACCATGCATCCGCGCTGGCGTTCACCGTGCGGCGCGATAAGCTCCCGGCAAACCCAGGGAGGATTGCCGTGAAGAAAGAAATCATCGAAGTGCCGGTGCTGTCGGCAGCCGTGCGTGCCTTGGGCTTGCCGCTGTCGCTGGTGACCAAGGCCGGCGGACTGGTCTTCGTGTCCGGCACGCCGCCGCTCGATATCTCGACCGGCAGACTGGTCAAGGGCGACATCGAAGCCCAGACCGAAGCGTCGCTGAAGGCGCTGAAACATTGCCTGGAAGCGGCCGGCACCTCGCTCGACAACGTGGTGATGGTGCGCATCTACGCCGTCAATTCCGGCTTCTACAACGCCATCAACCGCGTCTATGCCAGGCATTTTCCCGAGAACCCGCCGTCGCGGACCTTCGTGCCGGTGGCGTCATGGCCGATGGAGTTCGATATCGAGATCGAATGTGTGGCGGTGGGTTGAGCCGAGCGGCTCTGGACCATGCGTCCGCGCTGGCGTTCGCCGGGTGGCGCGATAAGCTCCCGGCAAACCCAGGGAGGATTGCCGTGAAGAAGGAAGTCATCGAGGTGCCGGTCATGTCGGCCAAGGTGCGGGCGCTTGGCCTGCCCTGTTCGACAGCGGTGAGGGCCAACGGCTTCGTGTTCATCTCGGCGACGCCGCCGGTGGACATGGTGACCGGCGAGATGGTGCGCGGCGACATCGAAACGCAGACCGAGGCGTCGCTGAAAGCGCTGAAACATTGCCTGGAAGCGGCCGGCACCTCGCTGGACAATGTGGTGATGGTGCGCATCTACGCCGTCAATTCCGGCTTCTACAACGCCATCAACCGGGTCTATGCGAAGTATTTTTCGACCAACCCGCCGGCGCGCAGCTTCGTGCCTGTGGCGTCATGGCCGATGGAGTTTGACATCGAGATTGAGTGTGTGGCTGTGGCTTGAGCGGCGCAGCGATTTGGAGTCCGACACCGCCTTCTGTCCGCCCATGGTGTTGAAGACGATCAGCACCTGACGATTGCGGATGGCGTCTTCGATGTTGGGGCGGCTTTCCAGCACCTTGTTCTCGGCGACGACGCACCCCTTACAACATGATCGCCGTTTGCCTGCGCTGTGCGCCGGCGCTAGGCTGCCAATATTCATGGGCGGCCGCGGTGGCGGCACGCGCCAAGGGCTGACAATGCTTGACGAGCCGGAGCAATGAGCACGAGCCCGCTACGTGTGGCGGTCATTGGCGGCGGCATCGGCGGCGCCGCCGCTGCTGCCGCCCTGCTTCAACGTGGCATGGACGTCCGTCTCTACGAGCAGGCTACGGCCCTGGCCGAGGTCGGCGTCGGCGTCGTGATCCAACCGAACGGTGTCCGGATGCTTCGGCGGCTCGGCCTCGGTGACGAGCTGATCCGCTCGGGGGCCAGATGGATCGACCCACAGTTTCGTCGCGCCGATGGATCCTATGCGGCGGCGATGTGGCCCCCCGCGCTTGCCAGCCAAATCGAGTTCTACGGCATGCACCGCGCCGATTTGCTGGCAATGTTCGTCGATCGGCTACCTGCCGATAGTGTGAAGACCGGCCACAGATGTATCGGCTTCGAACAGGACGATGAGCAGGCCGTCATCACTTTCGCCAATGGTTTGCGCACCACGGCCGACGTCGTGATCGCGGCTGACGGTATCCATTCTACCCTTCAGCAGTTCGTAGTTGCCCCGTCCGCCCCGCTCTATTCGGGATCGGTCGCCTATCGAGGGGTGATCCCGGCGGCTGGTGTCTCGTGGCCGCCGGGAGCGATGCGCAACTGGCTTGGTGCAGGCAAGCATTTTCTCGTCTATCCGGTGCGCGCCGGCCTGCTCATCAACTACGTCGGCTTTGTGACGACTGACGAGCCGATGAAGGAGTCATGGTCGGCACGGGGCGATCCCTCCGCCCTTGCCCGGGAGTTCGCCGGCTGGGACCCCATGGTTGAGACGGTCATTGCCCAACTGAAAACGACGTTTCGGTGGGGCCTGTTCGATCGTGAGCCTCTCGCAACCTGGACTCGCGGACGCCTGACCCTGCTGGGCGACGCCGCCCACCCAATGCTGCCGCATTTGGGACAAGGAGCCAATCAGGCCATCGAAGACGCAGTTGCCTTGGCGACCGTGCTGAGCCACGCGGACCGCAAGTCCGCCCCACGGGCGCTGCTGATTTACGAGCAGCTGCGGCGCGAGCGGACTGCTGGCGTCCAGCGCATGGCGCGCGTGAATGGTGCTCGCTATGACGCATCCAGCGGCGACTTGCATAACCGCGACCGCAAGCTTGACGCTCAGCCGCAGGAACGCGCCTGGGTCTGGAATTACGACGCCGATGCCGAAGCCGAGGCCGTCGCCACTTCGCTTTAAGGGCTGTTGATATTCATCTGGAGCTTATGATGGCGGCGGCGAGGTGAATGAACGCGGCAAAGCTCTTGTCGGTTTTGTCGGCACGCATGGCGA
>NZ_JBWKME010000110.1:0-1391 GCF_056431085.1 Mesorhizobium waitakense
CCTGTTTCTTGTGGCCTTGCAGACCGTGCTGCATCAGTCCGCCGGCGTGCCAGGCCTGCAGCAGGAGTATGGCCAGCCGGCGGACTTGGGTCTTGCACTCACACCCCTTGCTTTCCCGACGATCGTCACGCCTTACGGCATTGCAGCAGTCATCGTGTTTGCCACCCTGGCCACTGGTCACCACGACCAATCAATCACAGTGGCCGGAATTGTGTCGCTGATCCTGGCTCTCAATTGGCTGGCGATGCTGTTTGCTGAGACTATTCTCAGATGGACCGGAACCGCACTGCAAGTGTTTGCGGTGGTGCTTGGCGTGACCCAGGCTGCCTTAGGTCTGCAGGTAATCCTTCACAATATGCACTTGATCGGTGTCTACGCCGGAGGTGCGGGCTAAACTGGTCCTGAGAACCGGCCGGCGATCGCGGTGCCAGCCGGCGTCACCTGCCTAAAAGAGGAGGAGCCTCAATGCTTCGTTTCGAGCTGTTGAACGAACCAAACATCCTGATCGTGACTGCAGACGGACCTCTTGAGGAAGCCGACTTCGCAAAATTCGCTGAGCAGATCGAAGCAGACAGCAGTTCGCAGAACCGGCCGACGCGCCTGATGATCCGAACGGAGTCATTCCCGGGCTGGGAGAGTTTCGAAGCGTTCATGGCACATCTGAAATTCGTCTCCGACCACCATCAACAGATCCAAAGAATTGCCATTGTCACGGATAGTGAGTTCCTAAAGATCATGCCGCACATCGCCAGTCTCCTGGTCCATCCCAAGATCAAGCAATTCGGATTAGGGGAAACGGACGAGGCCATCGCCTGGCTTGAAACAGGGCTGTGAACTGGTGGCGATTGCCGCCGGCAACTGCGGTTCAAAGATCGTCAGCGTCATTTCACTCGACACCGCCTGGTCCGACTTCACGGAGGGGAGCCCGCTGATGTTCGTTCACTGAGCGTGCAGGCTGTCGGTCGACCGCTGTGTGAGAGCAGTGCAGGCGGGGCCCGCAACCTTCAGACTTGGGAGCGGGTTCGCAAAGCCGAGATTTGCCGAGGTTTTGACTGCCGGTGCCTTACGGCCGACGACGAGTCTGTGTCTAAATATGCTAGATTGACGTGGCGGTGAGATCGTTGCACGCTTGAAACTCCTTTTGACACATAGTGTTTTGGCGGTGGCTCGACGAAGGAGCGCGAGATGGCCAGACAAATTTCCCTCGTTGCCGTGATTGTTGTTTCGGTTGCAGCGGTGCTCAGCTTTCAAGCACTTGCGGCTAGCGAGCCCTCATTCAGCGACTTCCCGTTCATGGTGCACTGCGAACTCAGCGGCGTTGATCGCGCATTCTACTTGGCGAAGATCGATCCGGACGGCGTTGCCGTATACATTTCGCCGGATAGGCAGGC
>NZ_JBWKME010000111.1:0-5129 GCF_056431085.1 Mesorhizobium waitakense
TTAAGCAACCAAATCCTACGTCATTTCAACGGCTTGCACCACATCCGCCAACCCCCATGAATTTTCCGGGCTAGGGACGTTAAGGTGGTCGTTCAAAATAGTTGGGCTTGAAATCGCAGAGGTGACCGCATCCTGGGCCGTCCAACGGCGGGAGATGAAGCAGTTTGGTACTGCGGACACACAATAGCCGTCGCAGAACGCCGGCATGCGAGTTGCTTCGTCTCGATGACGACGAGGCGCGCTGAAAGTATGATGAGGCTCTTCTGCAACGTCCGAGTGCGTAGCTGCTTTGACAACCCCTTGGACTGGCCGATCGGAACTGGTCTCAGCTCGATCACCGTTGCAGGAGAAAACATGCTGGAAAAGTTCGAACGCTACCCGCTCACCTTTGGACCCACGCCCATCGAGAAGCTCGAACGCCTCGGCAAGCATCTCGGGGGCAAGGTGGAAATCTACGCCAGACGCGAGGACTGCAACTCAGGTCTCGCAGTCGGCGGAAACAAGCTGCGCAAGCTCGAATACATCGTCCCCGATGCGATCGCGTCGGATGCCGACACGCTCGTCACCATTGGCGGCGTGCAGTCAAACCATACCCGCATGGTCGCCGCAGTTGCCGCCAAGATCGGCATGAAATGCCTCCTGGTTCAGGAGAGCTGGGTTCCCCATGAGGATGCCGTCTACGACCGGGTCGGCAATATTCTCTTGAGCCGTGTCATGGGAGCGGAGGTGCGCCTGGTTGACGCGGGCTTCGACATCGGCATCCGCCACATTCGGGAACAAAGCGCTCGACGAAGTCAAGTCAAGGAGGTATACCCAGGTATACCCTATGCGATACCAGCCGGCGCGTCTGTTCACCCGAATGCCTGGGCTATGCGGGCTTTGCGGAAGAGGTGCGTGCCCAGGAAAAACAGCTTGGTTTGCTTTCGATTACATTGTCGTTTGCACGGTCACCGGTTCAACGCATGCCGGCATGCTTGTCGGGTTCGCAGAAGATAACCGACAGCGCAAAGTGATCGGTATCGATGCCTGTGCCACTCCCGAAAAGACCAAGTCGCAAGTGCTCAGCATTGCCCAACACACAGCAACACTCGTCGAGCTCGGAACGGAACCTGTCGAGGATGACGTGGTGTTGCTGGAAGACTATGCGTATCCGCGTTATGGCATTCCGTCCCAGGAAACCAAGGACGCGATCCGTCTATGCGCGCGGCTCGAGGGCATGATTACCGACCCCGTTTATGAGGGCAAATCGATGCAAGGGATGATCGACCTCGTCCAGAAAGGCTTCTTTCCGGAAGGGTCGAGGATTCTCTACGCGCATCTCGGCGGCGCGCCGGCTATCAACGGTTATGGCTACACCTTCCGCGACGGCTGACGCTCGACAGATTGCGATTACGCCGCGCTGCCGTGACCGCGATACGCCGCCCAAAGTTCGTTCGAGGGCCGTCTGGCACTGACGGTCTTGCCAGTGCCACGCTCTCGCCCATCGTCAAGAGCATTATGGCGAGCTTGCGAGTGATTGTCACGCCGGCGACATTTTGCTGCATCGCGTTGCACCGCAGGAAAGGGCAACGCGATGGCGTTGACGGTACTGACTGACGAGACTTCGACAACTACCAAGAACGATAGTTGAGAAGGTGAGAATGTCATTTTATGATCTACTATATCCAGGCGCGGTCCCGCGAAAGTTGTGATTCTGCAAGTTTCTACAATTCGACCAATAACACGATGTACCCGCTGCGCCAGGTCCGCCATGCCCTCAATAGACTTTCGCGATGGCGAACACGCTTGGTCTACAGAACCCGTCGACGAGCGGAACGTGGAGCATGCTGCCGAATTGTTACCGACTAGCAAGGTTCGCTTCGTTCACCATGGAAGTCGCCGTTCAATGTAGTCATGTTGCAAAGGAGATCGAAAAATGGCTGAATTCAAGGCAACATTCTCACAAGCGTCATATGATCGCTCATTCTCGACGCTAGAGGACTCTGGCTGGTCCGGGGTCCCAGTCATAACAGAGCTATCTGATTGGGATTTTGCGACGAATTATCGAGAGGCAATGCGGCCGGTTCTCCTACGTGGCGGCTGTGCAGCTTGGACCGCCTGCCAGCGCTGGTCGCCGCAGTATTTGGGTGAGGTCGCCGGATCACTCACCGTGCCCGTCAAGACGCTTAACAGCAGCGAGATCGAGGTTTCTTCTTGGCGGCTTTCAGATTATGCTCGGTTCGTCATGGAGCAGGCGCCAAGGAATGTAGACGCGAGAGCAGCTCCGTACTGCCATGACATTCCCCTGCTCGGCCTGGTGGAAAATCTGGCGGGCGACTGTCAGCCGTTTCCGGCAAATTTTCTTGAGCCGTCGTATCGCTCGCATTGGTGGCGCTATTCGCAGTTCTTCATGGGCCCGGCAGGCACGGTTACCCCGCTGCACTTTGACACCTTGCTAAGTCACAACCTCTTCTTCCAAATTTGCGGCGCCAAGCAGTTCACCATCCTACCACCTAGCCAAGCTGGGCGATGTGGACGCCGGGGTTGGAGGTGGTTTGATGTGGACCCCGAGCAACCGGACCATGTGCTCTTTCCGGAGTATGAGCAAGCGACACCCATTGTTATCACTGTAGGTGCTGGAGACATCCTGTATATGCCGCCCGGGACCCTTCACCACGTTCGCAGCTTATCGACCTCCATTTCCTTCAACATCGATTTTCACACACACCAGAGCGTTTTGCGTGCGCTGGCGCAGGCAGAAAAGGGAATGCCAAGAGAAGTCATCCATTACAATGCGATCACAGCGTTGGCGGTAATCGCAAAAATACCTGAATCTGTTACCTTTCCATTGTACCAACCCTACTTGAGCTATGTAAGTTGATAGGATGAGCCGAGGCCCGCGAGCAACGAACAGTCAGAGCAAATCATGGTGGCGGCTCTGGGTCGCGACACGGCCGAATTGAGGCGAGTTTGATCTTTGCAAGGAAGTTGTCGGCCAGCTTGTCATAGCCGCTGGCGACGCATCGGAAGTGCTTCAGCTTCGAGAAGAACCGTTCGGTCAGGTTCCGCTCTGGCGTCGACTGGTACTGTATCGTACCGGGCATCGGTACAGTACGGCGCCCTGGAGAAACGGGCACCTATTCACACCGCAACTGCACTTGAGCGAGACGGGATTTGTTCAGTCGATCGAAAAATCGTACGTCCGCCGAACCGGGGGGGCGACGCGGGACATGCGTTACAACGTGCAACATACTGCTTTTATCTCTACTCGGAATAGCCGTTGCGAAACTACCATCATGGGTAGGCGCACTGGCCGAGATTCCCGTTTAAAACCGCAGACCCATCGCAAGAAATCCGACACTGAAGGCGCACTTAGAGGATTGAGTGCATCAGCTGAAGAAGATGGGCGCGGTACTGGCTATCGTCTGGTTGAGGAAAGATCATGCTTCAAGAAAGCTCCAACTCGCTATTTACCTTCGAAAACCTCGAATCGAACGTGCGGTCGTATTCGCGAACTTTTCCCGTTGTGTTCAGGAAGGCCGCAGGAGCCATTCTCGAGGACGAGAGTGGCATCGAGTTTGTCGATTTTCTTTCGGGGGCAGGCGTTCTTAATTACGGTCACAACGATCCTGATCTAATAAATGACGCTATGCAATACTTAATGGAAAACGGAATAATCCATAGTTTGGACATGGCTACGTCGGCGAAAAGAGATTTCATGGAGTATTTTGATGAAATAATATTGCGCCCACGTAGCCTGACATTCAAATTTCAGTTTCCAGGTCCCACCGGCGCCAATGCCGTGGAAGCCGCTTTGAAACTCGCGCGCAAGGTCACCGGTCGATACAGCATAATTTCATTTACCAACGGCTTTCACGGAGTGAGCTTGGGCGCGCTTGCGGTTACGGGTAATCGGTACTACCGCGATGCGGCAGGCCTTCCACCTGCTGGCGCAGTGTTCATGCCCTATGATGGGTATTGGGGAGCGGACAACGACACTACGCAATATCTGGAAAGGATGCTTGCTGACGCAAGCAGCGGCGTCGACCTGCCGGCAGCCATCATTCTAGAAACCGTACAAGCCGAAGGTGGCATCAACGCTGCGAGTAAGCGTTGGCTGCAGTCGATTCAGCAGCTTTGCAGGAAAAATGGCATCCTCCTCATTGTTGATGACATTCAGGCAGGTTGCGGACGAACGGGCAGTTTCTTCAGTTTCGAATTTACAGATTTAGCGCCAGACATCATCGTTTTGTCCAAGTCCCTTAGCGGCTCTGGACTGCCGCTGTCCCTCCTGCTGCTGAAACCCGAACTCGACGTTTGGCGGCCGGGTGAACACAATGGGACTTTCAGAGGTAATAACCTAGCGCTCGTGACGGGAACTGCCGCATTACGAAAATACTGGACGAATGAAAAGCTTTCGGAGAGTGTTGCGAAAACAGGGCGCATCCTTAGCGAGCGCCTCTGGCAGGTCGCTCAAGACAGCCCAGATCATGGCCTTTCTGTGCGCGGAAGAGGCATGATGCTGGGGCTCGATTGCGGTACAGGTAAACTTGCTGAAAAAATCGTCCGCAAGGCCTTTGAAGATGGACTTGTGGTAGAGCGATGCGGCGCGGAGGATCAAGTTGTCAAGCTTCTTCCTCCTTTGACGATTGATGGGCAGACGCTTCAGCGTGGTCTGGATATTCTTGATAACTCTGTTCGCGCAAGCGCCGAAAGCGATTGTGGCTATGATGCATAGCAGTAAGTGCAAACACCATAGTCCCCTTTGAAGACCGTCGTTTTGAAGAGTTCATCGGCGATGATCGTTTCATAGGCTTTGGCGCGGCGTTGCGTTTCGACCTTTGATCATTGGGAGAGCGACTATCTCGGGTGTCAAGTTGCATTTGCTAATTCGGTTCTCGCGTTGCGTGCTTTTGCATTGAGGATGACGAGAAGTTTTCTGGCGAGTGCGATTGAGCGAAAGCTTTGAGATGGGGATCGAATTTGGCCGCGATGGCTGCGACGATGAAGAGGATGCCACGCGGCCCGGCGCGTCCGCCGCGCACACGCCTGTTGCCGGTGCGCCTGCCGCTGTCGTTGGCGATGGGACTAGACTTAGTCTAGCATTACAGTTGCGTATTCTTCTGTAGTCTGAATCTATAGGTCTCCAT
>NZ_JBWKME010000112.1:0-14826 GCF_056431085.1 Mesorhizobium waitakense
AGTGCCCAGTAGCGCACATACTCGCCGAGCGCGGCAGCTTTGGCCGGGTCGTCCAGCACCGCCTGTGGCGCATAGAGATGGGCTGGATCGTCGCGCAAGCCATGCGGGATGGTGGTAGCGCCGTCGGCACCATACTGGCGCAGATAGTGCTTGATGAGGACGCCCCAGATCGGCGCGACATCGACTTGGTTGCTGGCAAGTGCCACCGGATAGGCATCGCCGTTGCTGGGCAGTTCGATGAGATTGACATCCTCCTTCTTCAGGCCGGCGGCCTGCAGCACCCTCAGCACCAGCGCGCCCTGCGCCTGACCCGGGCTGAAAGCAATCCGTTTGCCGCGCAAGTCCGCGAGCGTCCTGACCTCGACGCCGGGTGCAATGCCGAGCTGATAAATCGGGTGCGCAACCGGATCCTTGCGGAACTTCGCGGCAATGATCTTGACCTTGAGCCCGGTCCAGGTCGCGTGGATGGGCGGAATGTCGGCGACCGATCCAACGTCCAGCGCATTGGCGCGAAAAGCTTCGATTGTCTGTGGACCACCGCTGATATTGGCCCACTCGACCTTGAACGGCAGTTGATCGATCAGACCCGAGAGTTCCAGCGCCCTTTGCGTCTCGGGATCGCCGATGCGAAGCACGGTGCCCTGAGGGATTTCGGTCGGCAGTTTACCCGCGTCCGAACTACCCGCCTGAGCCCCGAAAGGCGAGGAAGAAGCGACCAAGGTCACCGCAAAAGCGGCCACGAGGGCGCCAAACCTTCTTCTCGAAAATCTCTCCACAGCTAACATCCTCGTCTTGCTCCAATTTGGAAATGGCTTCCTACTTTCGCTGTTTATTATGTCTATCAATTTTATAGACGATAAAGTATCGGATGCTGTTCTTTGCCGCCGGAGGGAAACGCTGTTCGCCTCCGATGCCCATTTGGGGGCATGCGTCGCTCGACAGAGGCGGGAGGAGCCGTCGCCTGCGCGGCGACAATTACGGTGTCCGGTTGAGCCACCGGCGCACACGTGCCGATCCGCTCGAACCCTTCTGGCCTCGCGTGGAGGAGTTGCTCAAGATCGAGGGCATCATTGCCGTGACGATCTTGGACACCAAGGCTATGGGCGTTAAGTTCGGTCGCAAGCCCAAGCTCCCACAGGAGCAGCGGCGAGAGGCGTTGGCGCGGCTGGCCGCCGGGGAGGCGAGAGGTGAGATCGCGCATTGCTACAACGTCAGCAACAGCACGGTTTCGCGATTGCATCCGTAGCGTTCACGGCCGGCAGCCGAGCCGTCCCTAGGCCGGAGCAGGCGGGAAACGAAGACGCGTTTATTTTTGCATGTTGGCCTTACTCATCTCGACTACGACGTCAGCGTCAGTCCCTATGAAGGCAATGGTCGCATAGTCCGACCTCAGCGGCGGAGGATTCGACGCTCGAAAATCCCTGCCCGCAATGAATGCACTGCATATCGTTCCGGGACTCACGGAGACGTTGGGCTACCCGCGCTCGATCATGTTCGACCTGGCTCTCAGCGTTCCGGCGGCGTTCCAACTCGGCCGCGATTTCCTCTCCGGTAAAGGATGTTCCAGGCTTCTTCATACCTTAGACTTTCGCCAGCCGGCCCACCATGCTTCCCATTCGGAGCAGAACCACCGTTCCCCACGCGCAGTGTTGATCCGCGTGGCCAAGTAATATTCCTGGCCCGGCACGTGATAAATATGCTCGCCGCGCTCATTGATGTTGCCCTTGATGTCACAACCTACCTTGCGCGCAGCGACCTCGCTCGATAACGCGCCATAGGAGTGAACGGCCGGGAGCCGGGGCCGGTTGTCAGCCGCAACATAGGCGGCAGACGAGATCGCAAGCAGCGCAAGAACGATTGCAAGCCGGCCTTTCGGCGTTCGCCACCATGGTGTGCGCCGTTTGCGCCATGGCTGAGCCGCATTCCCCATCGCCATCTCCCCGAAGAGAGGATGCGTCTGGCAAAGCAAAAAGTCCAGAACTCGCGAGCAAGCGGGGAGGCTTTACCCTGGCGTTTTGACGGCTGGCCTGCGGCCGAGACCGGCAGACTTCGCAAGGAGGGACCGCCGGGAGGCATAATTCGGCGCCACCATCGGGTAGTCAGGACCAAGTCCCCATTTGGCTCTATAATCGTCGGGTGTCAGGCCGTAATTGGCTCGAAGATGCCGTTTGAGAGACTTGAATTTTTTTCCGTCCTCCAAGCATATGATATATTCGGGGAAGACGGACCGCTTGCGATTGACCGCCGGAACGAGCTTAGGTTCTGGCGGAGCAGGCGGTTGTACAACCCCTCTCAACGCAGAATTGACGCTAGCGATCAAGTCCGGAAGATCGGCGACAGGGGTCGGGTTATTCTGGACAAAGGCCGCGACGATATCTGCCGTAAGGCCCAACAAATCCACGCCTGTCTGTTTAGCATCCTCCTCATCCACGCTAATGTGCTCAGTATTTTCCTCATTCACGCCTGTCTGTTCAGTATTGTCGTCTTCTGCGATTGTCCGTTCTGTATTGTCTTCAGGCATAATCATGCTCCTTGCTTCTTGATAGCTTTCCTACTCGCTCCAACCGGAAAACCGACCTCGGAGAGCTCCTGGCTACGCGCTGGCTCAGGTCGGATATCTCGATATGACGTACTGACACCGATGACGGCATTTTGTCGCATGACCACCTCTTCATTTCTCCCGTTTCCGCCGAATCCCGCTGCCCTCCGGGCCTCGTTTGGAAGGCGGGTGGATCTCGTTTTCACGGACAATTTCATCTTGGAACCTCACGCTACTGTTGCGTTTTGCTCGGCAAGGGCTTGCGGCCACATTCGCCCGATTGATCTAGCCATGGGAGGGCGGCCGCGGCGCCGAGCGATCCCGGCTTCGGCTTCCTAGGAGGCCTCGGTAAGCGTTCGAATCTGCGACTAGTCACCATGAGCCTTCCGACCGCTCCCGAGGGCTCGAGGCTCGCCTTGTGGCGCACGGTCGACACCATCGCGAAAGCGAGCATGACTAGCGAGACGTGGCGATGCCACCCGTGCCAGGAACGGGTTTCGTTATGGTCGAGGCCCAGTTCGTTCTTCGCCGTGCGTAGGCCTTCCTCGATAATCCTGCAGCATTGGCGCACTGCGACAAGGGTTTCGATCGAGGTTCCCGCTGGAGACCATGTTGAAAAGTAGCTGAGAGCGCGGTTCGCATCGCGTCGGATCAAGAGCCCCGGGGTCCAGAGCCCGGAGCGGGTTCTGTCATATTCCGCGACGTCCAAGTCAGTGAACGGGCAGTAAGCCCATGATTCAGAGCCCTGGAGGGCCTCTCCTTGGGGCAAGCTCCGCCACAGGGAGGGATCGAGGTTCCGCGCGATATCTTCGGCTGTTCCTCCGTCTGGGAAGCGATTTCGGCAAAAGAAGTGATGGTTGGCGTTAACGCTGAGCACATAGCCCTTGTACCAGCGTCGGAGGGCCATCTCGATGTCGGCGCCACCGAAGACGCGGTCAGATGCCACCCAGCTCAAGGGTACGTCGGCAGCGACGGCGCGTGAGATCATAACCAGTGCCAGGCGGGACTTTGTTGCGAAAGTCGTGCCCGCAGGCACGTGGGCCTGCGCCAAGCGGGCAGGGTCATCCGTCCATGCTCTCGGAAGATACAGCGCGCGATCAATAAACGCTTGCCCGTGCCGGGATACATAGGCCGCGAACACGCCGATCTGGCAGTTGGCCATCTTGCCCGTCGAGACGTTGACCTGCCGCGCGACCCCGCAGGACGTCTTGCCCTGCTTGATGAACCCCGTCTCGTCGATCACGAGGACGGCTTCGTTGTCGGCCAGCGTTTTGAGCGCGTATTCGCGCACGATGTCGCGCAAAGCGTCCGCATCCCATTTGACCCTCCCCAGAATGGCCTGTTGGCGCCATGGCCCGGGGTCGCCCGCAGCCTCGGCGCGCATCCAGCCGGTCTTGCGATGCTCGTCCCGGAGCAGGCCTTCAAGGAACAGTCCGGCCGAAATCGCCACACGTTCCTGAGGGAAAAGCCCCCTAATCAGGGACTTCACCTCGCGAAGTGCCGAGGCCCATATCGCCAGTGTCATTTCAATCGATTCAACCATTCTCAATACCTCCCCCTTGGCCGCCCGGCACAAAATCGAAAAAAATAACTAATTGACATGTGAAACGCAATTGTAATACTAGCCCAGCTCTTCCTTGTTTTTTACCGATAATAGTAATGCCGTGGCGACAATTTGGGTGCCGCACAACTCTCACATTCTCTTGTTCAGGACAAACTTGACTTAACAACCCGTGATTGCCATAACACCGACGCAGCAAAGAATGCAAGTATCGCTGTGAAGGATAAACGAGCGAATGGCTTCAGGGCTCGGGCAATAAAATTAGATATGTTTAATAAGCGTTGGATCGCAGCGGATAAGCAACCGATTGCGAAGAAGTAAATAGACGAAGTAGAAGGTGGAAACCTTATTTTGCAGCACTGATCGTCATTCCGTACTTCATGTATGCGCGCATGAGGTGCTAAATGATCACGTTTGTCAGTGCTATTTCTCAGTACGCAAGGGAGTCCCTTGGGTGCTGAAGTGACAACATGGCGTGAAATTATCTGAATCTCAGTACAGTCGATATCTGTTCACCTGCATCAGGCGGTTGCAGAAGAGTACTTTCGAGATGAAGATAAAGACATCTGGGATGGCCGGGGGTTGGATAGTGCGTGGATTGCGAAGATTTATGGTCAACGTAAGGGAGACCTTTTCGAGAGGCTCACGCTTGCGACGGCGTATGCTGGTCAACGGGTGAGCATGGCCACAAGATGCAAGAGAACAGGGGTCGGGCTCGCCCCGTGCTGCGCCAAAGGCTTCGGCGGCAAGATCGTCAAAGAGACCGGTTGGCGCGATCAGATCTCGCCCATCTTCACTATCGCTGAAAGCCACACTATCGGGCCAAGATTGACCAACTCTTTGCCCCAGAGACTTTTGCCTTGGGCAATGCGACTTCAATCTTGTATTTTAGATATTGCTAATATAATATCAATAAGTGCGACGGGCACGCCATGGGTAAGTCGCACAGGGGCATTGCATTAGTGTGGCTTGTCTTGGCCGGCGATGCTAACGCCCACGATTGGTATACACACAAGACTGACCCTGTTCTTCATTTTAGGTGCTGCGGCAATCGAGATTGCCATCCAATCGATTCCAGCGACGTCAGACCTACTAAGGATGGCTACTACGTCAAACAACCCGAACCTTACTCTCGGAATGACCCGCCGACGGGAGAGTGGTTTGGGCCAGTCGCTGGACGTGCAACGCGACAAGATGCTCGCAGCCGATGTGGAGCCCAAGAACATCTTCGAGGAGAAGCGGTCAGGGCTTGATACGGGAAGGCCGGAGCTGAAGGCGTGCCTTAGAGCGCTCCGACGTGGCGACACGCTTCTCATTACTCGCATCGATCACCTGGCTCGGTCCGCCACTGACCTTCTGAACATCGTCCGAGTGCTGGACACGGATGGGGTGTCGTTGCGTGTCCTTGATCAGCAGATCGACACGAGCAGCTCTGCGGCATTCGGAACCTCGGCTTCCGCATATGAGACTGATTTATTCCAAAGGACAGGCGAATGACAAGGGCTCACCTAATCGGATGCCATTCAGCGTACCAGTCATTGTGATCTCGACCGCGAGACTTCCAGTCTCTTTGAATTTTGCTCCCTGGATCTTGAGATCAAGCCCTCTCAGCTGATCCGGCAGGCAGCCGCTCAACTCACGCCAATTGGTCACATTCGCAAGCGCGTCCGATGCGAGTGCAGTAAGAGTGTTCCCGGCGACCCCCGCCGCCTGAGCAAACTGCGAGCTAAGGTCGGTAGTTGGTTGGCCGGGAGCAAGATTGACATATTGGTCAGTTATACTCAAGCTTAATGGCAAGCTTGCGGTGAATGATTGTGAAGCGACCTTGGATTTCAAAGCATGTTCGCTGGGAACGTTAACAATCTTTGGCATTCTTACTACTACCCCAAAGCCAATGTTCTTCTCTTCCATTTCCACCTTGCTGTTAGGTATCAAGATTTTTGTGCAAGCCCATGCTTCAACGGTGCCTGTTAGAACCAGCAAAGCTGAGTCTCCCCTTGCTGCAAGTCCCGCGCTGGAGAACTCCAAAGTATTGTACGGATAGCTATTGTTTTCGCAGCTGCCTTGCGCTGGGGGAAGTGCGGCCACTATTTGGCCCAGCTTGGCTTGGAGGTCGTCCAAATAGATCACCGTCGTAACGGTAGCCATTTGGTCCGTCAGGTGGATCTCGCCTGCTACTTTGAGCTCAACGTTGATTCCCCTAACTTGGATGTGCCACGTGCCGGGAAGAATGGTCTCACCGGCGTTGGGCGCACCAAGCATCAAGGCTGCCATGATGATGACCGAAAGTCTGAACAAACTGCTCTCCGAAAATGGAACCTCTACTCAAGACCCTTATTGACGATCGCTCCCACCACATTCGACGTTCTTACGCTGTCAGACGGGCGGGTTCGGCACAGGGGAATTTGGATTGACCGCCTGAATGATACGATCGAGTATCGAGAACAACAACTCAATGCTGTAGCCGGCAAGGAAGGCGATCGCGAATGGCGCGGTCAGGGTCGAGATTTCGCCGATGGCTGTTTTTTGGTTTGGCGTCCAAAACCAGCCGATAGCGAAACCTGAAATGCAACCGAGTCCTAAGCGCAGGACGACGCCAAGCGTATACGTCAGGTCGGGGTTAGGACGGTCACGGTTAACAAAAAATTGGCGGAGGATGTACACCGCCGAGCCAAGGCCGCCATAAAGCAACGGCAGGATAGATCCCCCAAGTACGAGTTTCATATCTTCGGCGGTTCGCATGATGTTATAAAACCTGGAAAATACTTCCTGGTTGTTGACAATTAGACCCATGTCCACCGCAAATTCGTTGGCTTGTTTCATCTCCTCTTTTATTGTGGAGGGCGGCCGGCTAGGTGGCACTGGAACAGTTTGGACCTCGCCCCCGTCCGGCACTGGAGCGGCCTTTGCGTCGCCGCCGTCCGGCGCTGGAATGGCCGTCGGCACTGGAGCGGCCTTTGCGTCGCCGCCGTCCGGCGCTGGAATGGCCGTCGGCACTGGAGCGGCCTTTGCGTCGCCGCCGTCCGGCGCTGGAACGGCCGTCGGCACTGGAGCGGCCTTTGCGCCGCCGCCGTCCGGCGCTGAAACGGCCTTCGGCACGGGAACAGTTTTGACCTCGCCGCCGTCCGGCACTGGAACGGCCTTCGGCACGGGAACAGTTTTGACCTCGCCCCCGTCCGGCGCTGGAGCGGCCTTTGCCTCGCCGCCGATCGGTATAGCCGGATCTGGCCTTGCATTCAGCGTCTCGGAGCAAAAAACCCAACCCAAGCAGAAAGCGTCCATGGTAGAGAGTGACGCTGAAAGTCGGCCATCGATGTCCCTTATATGTTTTATTGCGTTTTTTGCAGTCTCGTCCAAACCCGTGTTTCCGATGAGTTTACGAGTGTCTCCGATCTGTCCGAAGTAGTCATTCTGCGTCGCCTCATTAATATCCGCGACAACGATGCTTAGTTTGGTGAAGTCAACTGTTAATTTTATAACCACGACAACTAGCAAAAGGCTGAGGACGGACAATGCAATAGACAGCCATCTGTCGGGAGCCATATTCCCGCGATCATTGAGGTCCTCTATCCGAACAGGCGCCACCTGCTTGGCTAGCGAGGCGATCGCCGCGTCAAGCTGGAGTTCATCCGCGACGGCGAACGACGCGGCTCGAATCTTTTCATCTGCGGACTTGACAACGTCAATCACGTCCTGCGGAATTGAGAGCCCTTTTCGGCCCGCATATCTGGCAAGCACTCTGGCGTCGTCCAGCATAGCAGTGGCTGTGGATATGGTCTTCTGTTCGACTGCGTCGGCTTCATAGGTCGGCATCTATCGGTACCCTTTCCGGCGGCCATCAACCCAGACAAAATTGGCGGCCAATCCGTTTGTCAGCGTTGCCTTTAACCTAGGGGCCGCTCCAACAGTCTCTCTTAGCCGAGGAAACCAGCGGTCAGACCTTTGTCGAGCTTTGCTTGAACCTTTGAGGCCGCCTCGCCTTTTGTGATAACTCCGTCATTGTTCACATCGAGCCCAGAGTTTTGACCATATGCCCTAGTTCCCGCCGCAAACAAAACCGTCGCGTCTGGGCGTCCAATGGAGTTGGGGTAGAGGATAGACATGTACGTGTCAGAAAGGCTCCCTAACCTCCCCTTATATGGATCGAGGTATCTTTCAACGTATACTAGCTGCTGCGTCGGCGTCATTGCAGCCAGCAAGTCGATCGACGTCCCCAGGCCAGCGGCTGTCGACGGCATGAACTGGATGAGGCCAGTTGCTCGACTGATGGAGTTCTGTTTCGATGGAGAAAACGTTTCACCAGTCTCAAATGCCATCGCGGCCATGAGGTGACTGGGGTCGCAACCCACACGGGTTGAAAGCGCAATAACCCCCTGTTTAAATTCTGGACTAACGACTTTGCCCCACGCTATTTGACCGCCACCAACCGGAGGCGATGAGCCGTTCATTACTGCCGGCTCTTCCGGGGCCAGAAGTGGACTGTCGGCCACGACGGCGTGTCCGATCCGGCACTGCATGAGGGCGAACAAAGTCTCCCCGTTGGATGTGTTTGGCTCAAGAAAGCCTGTTGCAGGGCGGCGGATCGGCCGTTTCGTGACGGAGTTGCCGATGTTGCCGCCAATCCCCCAAACCTGATCGGAGTCGACTGCGACGACAATGTCGCAATGTCCCGCATAATTTCCTAGTTTCTGGTGGTCGTAGTCGACGCCAGACTCGCGTGTCCAGCAAAGCAAATCTCCAACGGCTGGCTGATATTCATTCAGCCTGCGACCCCAAAATCCGCTTTCTTCTCGGCCATTCAATCGAATGGATTGGTCGATATAAACCGAATGAAGAGTGGAATAGCGAAAAAGCACTCCCGCGCTACCGGTCCTCATGATCCATGAGATAAAAGCTGCAGACCAGGGCATATCATGGTTGGTGCCATCTACACCGATAGTCCCAGTGCCTTCGCTCCAGTACAGACCTATTCGGCTGGCATAGCCGGGCTCTCCCTCCTTGTGCCCGACCACCACCGCATTGCCATTTAGGTCGTATTCTTGCCGCCCGAAAAAATCCCATTCCTTGGCACATAGTCCGATCACGTTAGCAACAAACTCGGTTGGTCCCGCGCCACCGGGAGCACCTACCGGCAGAGCAGGAGCGATGGCAGGCTCCGCCTGGGCATCGGGCGCAATGGGGGGCGCAGGTTGGCCAGGCTGCGCGTCTGCATAGGTCGCTACTAGAGTATAAAACCCGGGCGCGGTGGACGCCAACACAACGGTTGCACCACCACCTTCGAAAATAACCCTCAGCTGTTGAGCGTCGGCGTCACTGAGATTTGGAATGACTACAGGAGCGGCCATGTTTTACTCCTCTTAAAGACCGGCATCGCGCACTAGTTGTTCGGCGACCGAATCGTATCGGGGGCTCGAAACTACGATCTCCAGGCGCTCAGAAACGCCACGTTGCTTCAAGAGCACTCTAAGTCGATCAGCAAGAGCAACATCATATTTGCCATTCCGCGCGAGCGCGTTTCGGAGAACGACCTGGGCTTGACTTTTTGAGAGCGTGTACACGATGGCTTCTTGTCGATCATGCTGGGCAATCTGCTCAGCCTCACTTACAGTTGATTGCGCATTCAGGACCCCTGCAGTGATCGTGCCGGCACGGTAGTAGTCCTCAAGATCAGACAGAGCCAGCGCAAGCGGATATGCGCTGTCGTCTTGGCCCAGCCGGCGAAGAATGTTGCCTGCTACAGTCGCGCGATTAGCTCGCATTTGCGTTTGTAATAGCTGAATAGTGTTCTTCAGGAGGACCTCGTCATTGTAGGCAGCTTTGGTGCCCGTGAGGCCTGCAGCGACACCCGAAAGAACGTCCTTTGTACCTACGGGCGTAACCAGTGTGGCAGCCGTGTTGAGAGCGATATTCGCGGTTGTTCCCAGGAAACCTACGCTCTGTCGTTCCGACGTGAGCGCGGCCTCATAGTTCGTGTACGCAACGTCGACCGCATACATCCGCGCTGTAATGTAGTTATTCCGATAAGAGACTCGTTCGAGGGCAGGCAACGTTCGATAATAATTGAAATCCGGCAATCCTATTTGAGAACGCAATTTCGACGTCTCTTCAGAGACCGAATACAGCCTTTTCGGACCCTGTGCCAAAGAAGGAGTGCAAGCCGAGTCAGCAATCCCCAGAAAAATTATTGTGAATGCAAAAATTGCCTTGCATCGAATCCGTGCAACATCGGTCACGCACACACGCGCCCTAGGGGACGCACCCAGCAACCACATGACAAATCCTCGCCACTTCTGTAATCCGGCGCCGATAGACGATCGTTGTCAAGAGAAATTCATGATGCTCTTCCAGCTCTTATATCAATCTGATCCGCCGCCAAGCGTGAAGTGTCTTGGACATCGATGGTTTCCAGACGCTTGGCCTACAGTAGTCGTGAAGCGCGTGGTCGTATGGTCCTCACAGATCTCTTAAAAGACGTAAGAGCCATAGCCAATGAAAAACGGACTAGGGAGATAAAGTTGCAGAAAATCCACAGCAGAGTGAAAAAACGAGTCTGAGGTTGTGGGCAAAAGGTCGAGGATGAACTTCTTGTATGACAGGATAGTTTTTAATTATGTCAATAGTTTCTGAATGGACTGGGCAGATCGTTCCGAGATCTGTATCTTTGACTTTGACAGATTGAAGGTTGTTACGCACTAGGCGGCCTTCGAAGAGGATGGCCGTAATACTCGCTGTGCTCCATCATCGCTTTGGTATAAGACCCTTTTTTTCTTCGCGTAGGCGCTCGGACTGCCGCATGATGGGTTCAGGACAGCTTGTCTCAGGACCGTTGAAGGCTTTCGGCCCTTAAGGTTACGGACTCTCAACGGGATAGCCCACGCCATCGTCTACGGAACGATCCGCATCACCGTAAGGGCAAGATGGGTTTCTCCTCCAGTTTCGTCTCGTTTCATGCCTCCGCCGCGCGGGCCGGTTGTTCCCGTAAACTCGGTCGCGTACAGGCGACGCAATACGATAGTAAGCGAGCGAGCGACCGCGACCCAAGCTCACGCCATGCCGCACCGACGGCGATGTTCATACCTCACAGTCGGAGGCTCGACTTGTTTTCCTACGCAAAATTAGCTCATGGGCGCCTTGGTAACGCGCTATACGGGCGAGTTCGTCGCCGCATCGGGTGACCTTGCATTGAATATCGGTTTGGCCCGACAGGTAAGCCGGGCGAGGCCGAATTGTGCGGCCACTATTCTTGATCGCCTACGATCGTTTGAAACGGTGGAACGCGACTGCCGTGATGCACAAAACTGAACGGCAGGCCGATTTCACTCAGTGGCCATGGCTGGCTTGCGCGCAGTTTCCTTCACAATTCGGCCTCTCTCGTCGACTACACAGATCGCCGCCTCTTCCGATATTTTGTTGCGGCTCAACATCGACCACTTTCTCACAACTCGATAGGAGCGGTCGCCCCCTTTCGGGCTCGCCCAACAGCGCAATCACTCCATCTGTCTTCGAAGAGATCAGCCGACGTGATGGGCAAAACGGTTCACGATCTCCGCAGCCACACACTGCGCTTGCTCTGACACCGTGGACACGGTAGTGGTACACGAATGCAGTAGGGCGAAGAGAATAACCATTGAAATTCAGTTAGTTAATGTTATGGGTCGAGAGTTCTATCTCTCTCAGGCAGCTTAAGCCGGCCCCATGGCATTCCGGCTAACCGATGGTCCAGTCTTCGGCGTCGAACAGCTGCATCAGGTTGATGCAGGGTATTTTCATGGAGTTACAGACGCCGGGGATCTTGCGTAAGCTGTCCACGCCGGTTTCCTCGGTGATGAGCGTGTGGCCAGACACCTCGGACGTGGCAATGACAAAGCTATCGGCGGCAAATTTCTCTTTGCCGGCGGCGACCAGGCCTTTGTAGGTGTTCAGCACATGCTGGACGCGCTGCTGGATCGCTTGGTCGGGCGCGACAAACATGTCCGCGCGGTCGTTCAGCCAGTCATGCAGCTCCGGGGAGCGTTTCTCGCATTCGGCCTGGACCAGAAGGGACGAAACCAGGCGGCCCTGACCGATCAGCTTGTCAAACTCGTCCCACAATCTGGGGAAGCGCTTGGGCTTGTAACGTTCGTACCAGGCGGCGATCAGGGCCGATGTGTCGATGCAATAAATCGTCGCCACGTAGCGCTACCCTGCAAGGCCGAAGGCGGCGCGTTCGATGTTCGGAACGGCAGTCACCTGCATATTGAGGTGGCTTGCAACGTCGCGCAGCGTCAACTGGCGATCGTAGTAGCCCTGCAACACCAAGCGAGTGAAGCTACGACCTAGCTGGCTGAGCACGACCAGATGACGCTCGGGACCTCCGCTACTCTTTTTCTCGGCCAAGGCATCATACTCGGCTTGGAAGCTCGCACGGCGGCTTTCATAGAATGCCTGTGTGGTGCAGCCGAGGCCCAGCAAACGGCGCAAAATGACTTCGCGGCTGACGCCGAAGCGGCCGGCCAGCGCGGCCAGCTCGTCGTCGTCCCAGGTCTTCACCTGGCCCTTGGTGCGTACCAAATGCTCGCTTAGCAACCAGTCGCTCGGAACGAGAGCGGCGCCGGCGACCGCGTTGCAGAATTGCTCTACGACGGCGCTGGCGGGCTCGGGTGCGACGAAATCGAGACCGCTGATACCGCTGGCCCTGACGACCAGATGGCAGAATTCGTGCAATAGGGTGAAAGTGCGCCCGTTGGTGCGATCCTTGGAATTGATCAGGATGATCGGCAGTTTGGGTTCTGCGACCGCTACGCCCCGCATTTCGGTCAATGCCAAGCGCGGCACCATGAAGACCAGCACATCCTTGGTTTCAATGGCAGTGCGCCAGTTATCGAAAGCCTTGGCGCGCCACGTCTGCTGGTCGACCTGCTTGATGCCAAGATAGGTCCGGATCGCCGCCCCAACGGTCTCTACGTTGTCTTTGACGGCGGCCTGCAGTTTGAACGGCTGAACCGGCTCGCCCAAATCATTGCGGAGCTCGAGCGCCAATTCACGTCTCTCCCTGGCCTGCCGGATCGCCCATTCCAGACCGGACTTGAAGGCGTCCTCTGGCGTCTCGCGAAGGCGCCGGAAATCCTGAATCGGCTGAAATCCGACCGGAGGCTCATTCAGATAGAAGATTGCGGGTGCGCGCTTGTAGAAGTTCGCCGCGGCCAGAAACTGCGGGAAGGTCAGGTGCTTGTCGCCGGCCTCGCAGGCCTGCAGCTTGTCGGCGGATATGCCAATACCCTCGGCCGCCGCCTCGGGGCTGAGGCGGGCCTGTTCCCGGACCCATCGCAGGATGGCCGGATTGATATAGGCGAGGGTGCTTTTGGTCATGGTCGCGCCTACTCTATCACAGCTGTCAACATGGCCGCCGCACCTCTTGTTCCAGTTAACGCCGTTGGATCGTGGTGGCGTTGCATCCCGGTCATACTCGAAAGGACGTCGCAAGGGCTAGGCGTGGCGGAAGGCCACGGGACCGTTTTTGGCGTTCTCCCCGCCCCATGCGATCTTCTCTCCGGTGATCCTCGTATCGAGGTGCAGCTGACGCAAGCCCGGTCGTGGTGCTCTCGCCCGGATCGTCGTCGTTTTCCCAGTCGCACAGGCCAGCCCTGGCCCCGTACCTTAAAAAGGGCCGCGGTAAAGTTGGTCCCGCACAGCGCCGTCCATTTGCGTTGACTCGCGTGCTGCCTGCCTTTGCAGGGTCGCTTCCTGTCGACTTTCGCCGATGCCGCGCGGTTTGGCTTTCCGGCGTTCCGTCCATGCTCATTGCGGCGCGCTTTCCTCAATATTTGCCGCGATCGTTCGGCCGGGCGCGCCGCCCGGTCAAACCCCGCCCGCACCACTCCCGCCCGGGCGGGACCGTGTTAGGGCCTGACCGGCCGGCTCAATCGCCCGGCCCAGCTTCTCCGCGTCTTGAGAAAAACCCAACGCAAAAGGAGCAAGGTCATGTCGGACACCAACGAAACCCCGCGGCAGGATGTCTACAGCCGCATCACCAACCAGATCATCGAAGCCCTTGAGCAGGGCGTGAAACCCTGGACGCAGCCTTGGAGCGCCGCCCATGCCGCCGGCCACGTCTCCCGGCCGCTTCGCCATAACGGCCAGCCCTATGCCGGCATCAACGTCCTGACGCTCTGGGCGTCCGCGATGACCGCGCATTACGCCGCGCCGATCTGGATCACCTTCAAGCAGGCCATCGAGCTGGGCGGCCGTGTCCGCAAGGGCGAGAAGGGCTCTCCCGTGGTGTATGCCGACACCATGCGGCGCACCGAGACCGACGAGGCTACCGGCGATGAGGCCGAGCGCTTCATCCCGTTCCTGAAGGCCTACACAGTCTTCAATGTCGAACAAGTCGACGGGCTGCCCGCTCACTTCTACGCAAGCGCCGAAAACGTCCGGAACCCGGATGAGCGCATCACCCATGCCGAAGCCTTCTTCGCAGCGACGCGCGCCGACATCCGTCATGGAGGTGACTGCGCCTACTACAGTCCGGCTCTCGACGTTATCCAAATGCCAGCCTTCACCGCCTTCCGGGATGCGCAGGCGTACTACGCCACGCTTGCCCATGAGTCCACGCATTGGACCCGGCACGCTACGCGCCTTGACCGTGACTTCGGTCGAAAGCGCTTCGGAGACGACGGCTATGCCCGCGAGGAGCTGGTCGCCTTATCTTGACAGTCTGCACCGATTGCCAGTGTCCTGCTTGACGTCG
>NZ_JBWKME010000113.1:0-12759 GCF_056431085.1 Mesorhizobium waitakense
GTCATAAGACAAGCAATTCCAGGAAAAGTGTGAAACGGTTTTCCCGGGAAAAGCGCGTAGCGCTTTCCCTCAGGGAATTGCGTGAAAACAAAGAGATAGAGCGGTTCGGCGTTTCCGTGAAACGGTGAACCGCTCTGGCGCCGTCAGGTCAAAGCGAGTCCAGCGGAAATTTCAGATACCGCCGGCCATTGGCCTCCGGGTCAGGCAGCCGTCCGCCATTCATGTTGACCTGCAGCGCATGCAGAATCAGCCTCGGCATCGGCAGTGTCCTGTCGCGGGTTTCACGCAGGGCGACGAAATCGGCCTCGGTGCGCGCGGCAAAGAGGTGGGTATTGCTGGCCTTCTGCATCGCGATCGTGCTTTCCCACAACGGCTCTCGTCCGCCGGGCTGATAGTCATGGCCGACGAAAACGCGCGTCTCGTCCGGCAACGCCAGGATGTCCTGGATCGAATGCCACAGCCGCGCTGCACTGCCGCCGGGAAAGTCCGCCCTCGCGGTGCCGCTGTCGGGCACGAACAGCGTATCGTGGACGAAGGCGGCATCGCCGATCACATAGGTGATCGAGGCCAGCGTGTGCCCGGGGGAGAACAGCACGGTGACCGGAAGGGTGCCGATCTGGAAGGTCTCGCCTTCCCCGAACAGCCTGTCCCATTGCGAACCGTCGGCGGGAAAATCCGGCCAGTTGTAGATCGCCTTCCACAGTTTCTGGACGTCGACGATCCTCTCGCCGATCGCCGTGGGCGCGCCTGTCTTCTGCTTCAGATAGTGCGCCGACGAGAAATGGTCGGCATGCGGATGGGTATCGAGGATCCACTCGACGCCCAGCCCCTGCTCGCTGACGAAGTCGAGCAGGGCATCGGCGCTCTTCGTCGCCGTGGCGCCGGACCTCTCGTCGAAGTCGAGGATCGGATCGATGATGGCGCATCGCTTCGTCGCCGGGTCGGCGACGACATACTGGATGGCCCCGGTCGGCTTGTCATAGAAGCCGCTGACCTGCGGCCTGGCCAAAGCTAGGTCCAATTTCAGCTCCCCCAAACCCTTGATGCATGTAGCCCAAAAGTGGCCCCGGCTTTGGGAGAACGACATGCATAACAACTCACACCTCGGCGCGCCGTCTCAATCCATTCAGAAGCGACGCGCTTTGGCCGGTAGGAATGATTTTCTCTACCGGCACCCAAGGGGAGCATGGTTGCCCCCTCGCTTGACCCAGTCAAGTATCATTTCGCTCGCTGCGGCGAGAAAGCCAAAACTGTTCCGAAGTGGTCAGGCGGATGGCTGCTTGGTCTTCCTGAGATAGGGCAGGATGGTCTCGTAGGCGCCGAAACGCTTGATTGCATCCTCGTTGGAGACGGCGGCAGTGATGATGACATCCTCCCCCTGCTTCCAGTTCGCCGGCGTCGCTACCTGGTGTTTGGCGGTCAGCTGCATGGAATCGACCGCGCGCAGGATCTCGTCGAAGTTACGGCCCGTGGTCATCGGATAGGTAAGCACCAGCTTGATCTTCTTGTCGGGCCCGATGACATAGACCGAGCGCACCGTGGCGTTGTCAGCGGGCGTGCGGCCCTCCGACGTCTCGCCGGCGCCGCCCGGCAGCATGTCGTAAAGCTTGGCGACCTTGAGGTCCCTGTCGCCGATCAGCGGATAGTTCACCGAATGGCCGGTCGCCGTCTTGATGTCGTCCTGCCATTTGCCGTGGCTTTCGACCGGATCGACCGAAATGCCGATGATCTTGACATTGCGCTTCTTGAACTCGCCCTCCAGCCCGGCCATCGTGCCAAGCTCGGTCGTGCAGACCGGGGTGAAATTCTTCGGGTGGCTGAACAGGATCGCCCAGCCGTCACCGATCCATTCATGGAACTTGATCGTCCCGTGCGTGGTCTCGGCGGTGAAGTCCGGCGCGATGTCGTTGATACGAAGGCTCATGGCACATCTCCCCTAAAACAAATCCTGCCAGTAGAGAGGGCTACGGGCGGCAAACCATGCCGCCATCAAGGCGTCCCCACGCTCCGGCATTGCTGCATCTTAGCGCAAAAATCGCGGCCGCGAGATAATATGAAACTCTTGTCGGCGGCAGAACGAGCATTTTTGTGCAGCCGGCGGCAACGCCAGCGCATGCGAGCCACGTGTGGGCAGGAAGGCTCCGTGCGCCTCAGGCCTTGTTGACGGCCAGCGTCTCAGTCAGATCTTCCATGCGCTGCGCCAGTGCACCAAGCGCGTTGGTCAGCACGCTGTCGTTCTTGTCGGCCTTGGTCAGCGCATCGTCGCGCGTCTTGCGCAAGGTCAGCACTTCGCTTTCCATGCCCTTGACGCGCTTCTGCAACTCCGAGAGCTCGTCCATCACCATGATGCCGGCCATGACGGTCAGCCGCTGGTCGCCGATCTCGCCAAATGAATCCTTCAGATGCAAGACATAGCGGTCGAAACGTTCCGCAAGATCGATCAGATGCTCTTCCTGGCCTTCGTCGCAGGCCATCCGATACTGCTTGCCGTCGATGGAAACCGTGACCTGTGCCATGAGCCTACCTGTCCAGCCCTATCTGTCCAACACAGCGCGGATGGTTTCCATGGCGGTCACCAGCCGTCGCGACACTTCCTTGTTGGCGTCTTCCAGCCTTTCGGCGCGCGCTTCGGAATTGTCGAGTTCTTGCGCCAGCCGGGATCGGTCGGCATTCATCCGCTGCACCTCGGCCTCGGCTTCCGAGTAATCGCGTTCATGCTCGAGCTTGGCCGCGACGGCATTTTCCAGCCCCTCGATGGCCTTACCCAGCCTGGAGATGACTTCCTTGAGCGTGGTTTCCCCGGTCATGGCCTTCGTCCTGTGCCCTGCCCATCACCGAATCGTTCGCGTTCAGAACGCGTTATCCGCGAAACATTAGGCACCGGGTGAAGGCAACGTCAACAAAGCTCTCGCGACTGTCCCCTGCTAACGCTAATGTAGGCCCGCCGTCGGCATCATAAGACCGGCAAATACGCACCGATTTGTTGACTAAAAGCCCGCGCCTGCTATGTGTCGCGCACCCTTTTCCAGGGCTCTCCCCAGCCCCCAAACCCCCATTTCTGGAGGAACCATGACGTCGCGTGAACAACATGACCGGATGGCCAATGCGATCCGCTTTCTCTCCATGGACGCCGTCGAGAAGGCTCAGTCCGGCCATCCCGGCTTGCCCATGGGCTGCGCCGACATCGCCACGGTGCTGTTCACACGCTTCCTGAAATATGATCCCAAGGCCTCGCACTGGCCCGATCGCGACCGCTTCATCCTCTCGGCCGGTCACGGCTCGATGCTGCTCTATTCGCTGCTGCATCTGACCGGCTATGAAGACATGACCATCGACCAGATCAAGCATTTCCGCCAGTTGGGCTCGAAGACCGCCGGCCACCCTGAATATGGTCACGCCACCGGCATCGAGACGACGACCGGCCCGCTCGGCCAGGGCCTCGCCAATTCGGTCGGCTTCGCGCTCGGCGAGCGCATCATGAACGCCGCCTTCGGCAACGACCTCGTCAATCACTACACCTATGTGCTGGCCGGCGACGGCTGCCTGATGGAAGGCGTCAGCCAGGAGGCCATCGCGCTTGCCGGGCACCTCAAGCTCAACAAGCTGATCGTCTTCTGGGACAACAACAACATCTCGATCGATGGCCCGGTGTCGCTCGCCGACAACACCGACCAGGTCGCCCGCTTCCAGGCGTCCGGCTGGAACGCCAGCCACATCGACGGCACGGATCCGGAAGCGATCGCCTATGCCATCGAAGCCGCCCGCCATTCCGACAAGCCGACGATGATCGCCTGCAAGACGACCATCGGCTTCGGCGCGCCGACCAAGGCCGGCACCAACAAGGCACACGGCTCGCCGCTCGGCGCCGACGAGATTGCCGGCGCGCGGAAGTTCTTCAACTGGGATTCGCCGCCCTTCGAGATTCCGGCCGACATCCTCGACGCATGGCGCACCGCCGGCAAGGCCGGCGTCAACGCACGCACCGACTGGGAAGGCCGCCTCGCCAAGGCCGAAGCGAAGCTGAAGGCTGAGTTCGAACGCCGCATCGCCGGCAAGCTGCCGTCCAACTTCGACGCCGTCATTGCCGACTACAAGAAGAAGCTCTCGGTCGACAAGCCGAAGGTCGCCACCCGCAAATCGTCCGAGATGGCGCTGGAAGTCATCAACGGCGCCGTGCCCGAGACCATCGGCGGCTCCGCCGACCTGACCGGCTCCAACAACACCAAGACCAGCCAGACCAAGAACATCACGCCGGACGATTATGGCCAGCGCTATGTCCACTATGGCATCCGCGAGCATGGCATGGCCGCTGCACTCAACGGCTTGACGCTGCATGGCGGCCTCATCGCCTATGGCGGCACCTTCATGTGCTTCTCCGACTATGCCCGTCCGTCGATGCGGCTGGCCTCGCTGATGGGCATCCGCTCGATCTTCGTCATGACCCATGATTCCATCGGTCTGGGCGAAGACGGCCCGACCCACCAGCCGGTCGAGCATCTGGCGGCACTGCGCGCCATTCCCAACCACAATGTCTTCCGCCCGGCCGATGCGGTGGAAACCGCCGAATGCTGGCAGATCGCTCTCGAGTCGGAAAAGACGCCTTCGACTTTGGCGCTGACCCGCCAGAACCTGCCGACGGTACGCACCGAATTCTCGGCCAAGAACCTGAGCAGCCAGGGCGGCTACGAGCTGGCCGCAGCCAGCGGCGAGGCCGCGGTGACCATCTTCGCCACCGGCTCCGAGGTCGAGATTGCGCTTGCCGCCCGCGCGTTGCTGGAAAAGCATGGTCATCCGACCCGCGTCGTGTCGATGCCTTGCTTCGAATTGTTCGACAAGCAGAGCGACGACTACCGCAAGAAGACGATCGGCAACGCGCCGATCAAGATGGCGATCGAAGCCGGCATCCGCCAGGGTTGGGATCATCTCATCGGCTCCGACGGCATCTTCATCGGCATGACCGGCTTCGGCGCCAGCGGCACGATCGAACAGCTTTATCCGCATTTCGGCATCACCGCCGATGCTGCCGCCAAGGCAGCGGAAGCCCGCTTGCACGGCAAGTAAGTGTCTTGCATGTCGCCCAAAAGCGTATCGCGGTTTTGGACAACGACAGGCTGAAGCAAAAAGTGCTCCGGCGAAACGCACAAAGCGATTTCGCCGGACTGGCCCAACCTAATCGATTTAAATCCATGTCGCTGCGGCTGGATTCTTTCCGCTTCCGCCGCTATGAAGCTGCGGACCCATCGTCTGCCCTCCAGCTCCCCGGGAGAGAAAAATGACCGTCAGAGTTGCCATCAACGGATTCGGCCGCATCGGCCGCAACATCCTGCGCGCCATCCATGAATCAGGCCGCAAGGACATCGACGTCGTCGCCGTCAACGATCTCGGCCCGGTCGAGACCAATGCCCATCTCCTGCGCTTCGACAGCGTGCATGGTCGCTTCCCGCACGAGGTCTCGGTCTCCGGCGACCAGATCACCGTCGGCAGGGAAAAGTTCAAGGTCACCGCGATCAAGGATCCGACCCAGCTGCCGTGGAAGGAACTGGGCGTCGACATCGCGCTCGAATGCACCGGCATCTTCACCGCCCGCGACAAAGCCGCCGCGCATCTGACCGCCGGCGCCAAGCGCGTGCTGGTCTCCGCGCCCGCCGAAGGCGCCGACCTCACCGTCGTCTACGGCATCAACCACGACAAGCTGACCAAGGACCACATCGTCATCTCGAACGCATCGTGCACCACCAACTGCCTGGCCCCGCTGGCCGCTGTGCTGCACGAGACGGTCGGCATCGAAAAGGGCATGATGACGACGATCCATTCGTACACCGGCGACCAGCCGACGCTGGACACCATGCACAAGGATCTCTACCGCGCCCGCGCCGCCGCTTTGTCGCAGATCCCGACCTCGACCGGTGCCGCCAAGGCGATCGGCCTCGTCCTGCCCGACCTCAAGGGCAAGCTCGACGGCATCTCGATCCGCGTGCCGACCCCGAACGTCTCGGTCGTCGATTTCAAGTTCATCGCCAAGCGGCCGACCACCGTCCAGGAGATCAACGATGCGGTCATCGCTGCGTCCAACGGCAAGCTGAAGGGCATTCTCGGCGTCACCCATCACCCGAACGTCTCGATCGACTTCAACCACGATCCGCGCTCCTCGATCATGGCGCTCGACCAGACCAAGGTCATGGACGGCAACTTCGTTTCGGTGCTGTCCTGGTATGACAATGAATGGGGTTTTTCCAACCGCATGGCCGACACGGCGGTCGCCTTCAGCAAGACCGTCGCCTGATCGCAACGCTTTCTTTTCGAGACCTGAACGCCCGGCTTTGTCCGGGCGTTTTTCATGCGAGCGCCGTGCGCCTTCTCAAATTGTGCCCTAAGCGCCAAAGCGTTCGAAAATCAGGGGCATAGGGCAAAAAACCACCCCGCCGCCTTGCACTGGTCACGTCTTCGCCCCACTCTGCCGTAAACCAGGAGACAGACGAATTTGAGGGGCTGATTTCAGGATGGAGCATGCGATCTATCTCGTCACGCTGGTCGGCACAGCACTTGTCGTCGCCGCCGCGTTTTCGAGCCTGATCGCCTTTCGCTTCGGCGCCCCGCTTCTGCTTCTGTTTCTCTGCATCGGATTGGCCACCGGCACCGACGGCCTCGGCATCGAGTTCGACAACGCCCGCATCGCCTATTTTGCCGGCTCACTGGCTTTGGCCGTCATCCTGTTCGATTCCGGTTTCGGCACGCCGCTCAACGCCTTGCGGCAGGCGGCGGGACCGGCGCTGTCGCTGGCGACCTTCGGCGTGCTTCTCACCACCGGCCTGTTTGGCGCCGCCGCCCACTACCTGCTCGACCTCACCTGGCTCGAATCCTTCCTGCTCGGCGCGGCCGTCGCCTCCACCGATGCCGCGGCGGTGTTCTTCCTGCTGCGCGCCGGCGAGATCAATCTGCGCGAGCGCGTGCGCTCCACGCTCGAGGTGGAATCCGGCACCAACGACCCGATCGCCATCTTCCTCACCATCACGCTGGTCGAGATCATCGCCGCCCACGCCAACCCCGAGGCCAATGTGCTGGTCACCAGCCTGGCCCTCGGCTTCCTGCTCAACATGGGCCTCGGCGCCGTCGTCGGCGCACTTGGCGGCCTCGCCATCGTGCGCCTCGTCGATCGGCTCAATCTCGATCACGGCTTGCTGCCGATCTTCGTGCTGACCTTGTCGCTGATGATCTTTGCCGCCGCCGGCGCCATCGGCGGCTCGGGCTTCCTGGCGGTTTATCTCGCGGGCCTGATCGCCGGCAATTCCGACATCCGCGCCGTCACCATTCTGAAACGCTTCCAGGACGGCATGTCGTGGCTGGCGCAGATCATCATGTTCCTGATCCTCGGCTTGTTCGCGACGCCGTCGCAATTTCCGGCGATCATGGTGCCGGCGGTAGCGCTCGGCCTGTTCCTGATGTTTGTCGCCCGCCCGATCGCGGTCTGGCTCTGCCTGATCCCGTTCCGCTTGCCGCGCCCCGAAGTCGCCTTCGTCTCCTGGGTCGGCCTGCGTGGCGCGGTGTCGATCCTGCTCGCCATCACCCCGCTGCTTGGTGGTTTGGAAAACGGTCGTGTCATCTTCAACACCGCCTTCATCATCGTGCTGGTGTCGCTGGTCATCCAGGGCTGGACGGTCGGGCCGCTGGCGCGCCGTCTCGGCCTGATCGTGCCGGCGCGGCTCGGCCCGCTGGACAAGGTCGAACTGGAACTGCCGGGCTCGGCCCATCACGAGCTTCTTGCCTATCGCGTGGCACAAGGCAGTCCCGTGGCGCGCGGTGAGCGCATTCCGCGCTGGGCGCGGCCCTCGTTGGTGCTGCGCGACGGGCGCTCGATGCGCTTCCAGGACATGGGCAGGCTCGCCGCCGGCGACCAGGTCTATATCTTCGTGCCGGATCGCTATCCGCGCCTGCTCGACAAGCTGTTCGCCAGCCGCGCGGTGGTCGATCCCGAGGATGCGGATTTCTTCGGCGCCTTCGCCGTGGACCCGGCGCGCTCCGCCGCCGAACTGGAAGCCGCCTATGCGCCCGGTCTGACCGAGGCGGAGCAAAAGCTCACCGTCGGCGCGCTGGTCACTGGGCGGCTCGGCGGCCATGCCGAATATGCCGACCGTGTGCTGCTCGGTCCGATCGAGCTGATCGTCCGCGACGTCGACGACAAGGGCAAGATCATGGGCCTCGGCCTTTCCTTCGAGCCGACCGCACCGGTGGCGCGGGTGCCCGTGTTCCTGAGCGCCGGCGAAATCGGCGACCGTCTCTCTGCCTTTATCCGCAACTGGCGCAAACCGACCGAGACGCAATTGGCCGAGGCGCGGGCGGACGAGAAGCCGGCGCCGGAACCGACGGCGGAAAAGGCTGCGACCGAGAGCTGACCCGGCGATCGCTGCGCCGCCTGCCGGCACAGCCCTGGTCCCGACTTCAAAATTTCGTATCGAACCTAGCCTAAACCTTGCATCATCGTTGGCGCGGGGTATGGTCCCCCGATTTTCTGCGAAAGGAACCTGCATGGCCGCCTTCAAGACCCTCGACGACATCGGCAACATCAGCGGCAAGCGCGTGCTGGTGCGCGTCGACCTCAACGTGCCTGTCGCCGACGGCAAGGTCACCGACGCCACCCGCATCGAACGAATCGCGCCGACCATCGCCGAACTGTCCGGCAAGGGCGCCAAGGTGATCCTGCTCGCCCATTTCGGTCGGCCCAAGGATGGCCCCTCGCCCGAATTCTCGCTGGAGCCGATCGCCAGGGCGACAGCCGATGTGCTTGGCCGCCCCGTCGGCTTCGCCAGCGATTGCGTCGGCGACACGGCGGGAAGCGCCATCGCCGCCATGGACAAGGGCGACGTGCTGCTGCTCGAAAACACCCGCTTCTACAAGGCCGAGGAGAAGAACGATCCGGCTTTCACCGAAAGGCTCGCCGCCTGCGGCGACATCTTCGTCAACGACGCCTTTTCCGCGGCGCACCGCGCCCACGCCTCGACGGAGGGGCTGGCGCGTCTGTTGCCGGCCTTCGCCGGCCGCACCATGCAGGCTGAGCTCGAGGCGCTGGAGAGGGGTCTCGGAAATCCGGTCCGACCGGTGGTTGCCATTGTCGGCGGTGCCAAGGTCTCGACCAAGATCGACCTGTTGATGAATCTGGTGAAGAAGGTCGACGCGCTGGTCATCGGTGGCGGCATGGCCAACACGTTCCTTGCCGCGCGCGGCACCGATGTCGGCAAATCGCTGTGCGAGCATGATCTCGCAAACACCGCCAAGCAGATCATGATCGAAGCGGCCGAGGCCGGCTGCGCCATCATCCTGCCGGTCGACGGCGTCGTTGCGAAGGAATTCAAGGCGGGTGCGGCCTGCGAGACCGTCGCCATATCGGAGGTGCCGGCCGACGGCATGATCCTCGATGTCGGCGCCAAAACCGTGACGACCATTGGCGAATGGATCGACCGCGCCGCAACGCTGGTCTGGAATGGCCCGCTCGGCGCTTTCGAGATCGCCCCCTTCGACCATGCGACGGTGGCGGCGGCGAAGCACGCGGCGGCGCGCACCAAGGCCGGCAAGCTGGTTTCGGTTGCCGGCGGCGGCGACACGGTGGCGGCGCTCAACCATGCCGGCGTCGCCGACGACTTCACCTACGTCTCGACCGCCGGCGGCGCTTTCCTGGAATGGATGGAAGGCAAGCCGCTGCCCGGCGTAGACGTGCTGAAGCACTAAAGCATTCTTCAGCCAGGCGGAAACGCCTGGCGCGGCACAAATGCGGCTAAACCGAACGCCTCGATCAACACAAAGAGAGCGGGCAAGGGCTCTCAAGACTTTCAATCGATTCGAGCTTTCCGATGCCATTCCTTTGGCGGTAGACTTCCGTTAAGCGCGGAAGACAACCGTTTCAGGAGAAGCAGAATGAGCGAACGTCTCGAAGACATTGCCGCCGCGATCGTGGCCGATGGCAAGGGCCTGCTGGCCGCCGACGAAAGTTCCGGCACCATCAAGAAGCGCTTCGACGTCATCGGCGTCGAATCGACCGCCGACAGCCGCCGCGACTACCGCGAGATGATGTTCCGCGCCAGGGAGGCAATGACCCGGTATATTTCCGGTGTCATCCTTTACGACGAGACGATCCGCCAGAAGGCCGCCGACGGCATGCCGCTGGTCGATATCATCAAGGCGGCCGGCGCCATCCCCGGCATCAAGGTCGATGCCGGCGCCAAGCCTCTGGCCGGTTTCCCCGGCGACACCGTCACCGAGGGCCTCGATGGCCTGCGTGAGCGCCTTGCCGACTACTACAAGCTCGGCGCCCGCTTCGCCAAATGGCGCGCTGTGATCGACATCGACACCGGCAAGGGCGTGCCTTCGGCCAATTCGATCAGCTCGAACGCCCATGCGCTCGCCCGCTATGCAGCACTTTGCCAGGAAGCCGGCATCGTGCCGATCGTGGAGCCGGAAGTGCTGATGGACGGCGCCCACGACATCGACACCTGCTATGCGATTTCGAAGGCGACGCTGATCAAGCTCTATGACGAGCTCCATGCCGCACGCGTCGTGTTGGAGGGCACCATCCTAAAGCCCAACATGGTGCTGGCCGGCAGGAAATCGGGCAAGGTGAGCAGCCCGGAAGAAGTCGCGGAAATGACGATAAAACTGTTCCGCGAGACCGTACCGGCAGCGGTGCCTGGCATCGCCTTCCTCTCCGGCGGCCAGGAAGACGAGGAAGCGACCGCCAACCTCAACGCCATCAACGCCATCGGGCCGCACCCGTGGAAGCTGACCTTCTCCTATGGCCGCGCCCTGCAGGCCGCGCCACAGAAAGCCTGGAGCGGCAAGGCCTCGAACGTCGCCGCCGGCCAGGCCGCCTTCACCCACCGTGCTCACATGAACCATCTGGCCGCACTTGGGAAATGGAAGGCGAGCCTGGAGCAGGCCGCCTGATCGGGGCTTTTTCCGTCTTCCTTCGAACCCGGGCCGCTGCGCCCGGGTTTTTTGTTTGTGGCTTGCCCAGGCTTGGGACGGCGCGCCTGCATCCCTACTTCCTCTCCGGCGCTGGAGCGTGATCCCGAAACTGGAATCCGGTTTCGCAACATCATTCTCAAAAACAAACAACCGGCGATGTCGGATTTCGCCCGTCCCGAACGTCCTTGGGATGACAGGCAGGGAGAGGTTCATGCATCGCAACAAGGCCGTTTCGCGCGAAGACTGGTTCCAGGCGCACAAGGCGCATCTGGCGCGCGAGAAACAACTCACCAAGCTTCGCGAGCGCATCGCCGCCGAACGGCGTGAACTGCCCTGGCTGAAGATCCGCAAGGACTATGTCTTCGAGACCGGGCAAGGGCCGAAGAAACTGGCGGACCTGTTTGCCGGCAACAGCCAGTTGATCGTCTACCACTTCATGTTCGGGCCGGGGTGCAACCATCATTGCGAGGGTTGCTCGTTCCTTGCCGACCATATCGACGGGGCCAACCAGCACCTGAGGCATCACGACGTGTCGCTGGTCGTGATCTCGCGGGCGCCGCTGGCCGAATTGCTGCCCTACAAGCAGCGCATAGGCTGGAAGTTCGACTGGGTGTCGTCCTATGCCTCGGATTTCAACTTCGACATGCAGGTCTCCTTCACCGACAAGCAGATCGCAGCCGGCGACACCACTTACAATTTCGAGACCATTCCCCGGACGTCGAAGGAGCTTCCCGGCACCAGCGTTTTCTACCGAGACGAGAACGGCGACATCTTTCTCACCTTCATGTCGCGCGCCCGCGGCGGCGAGGCGTTGATCGGCACGTATGATTATCTCGACATGACGCCGAAGGGCCGCAACGAGACCGGCCCCTATCATGGCCTGATGGACTGGGTGCGGCTGCACGATGAATATGGCGACCGGTGTGGAGAGCAGGGGACCTGTTGCGATCAGAGTGTCGGCGATCCGGCCGTTCACCTCGGGCGCAACATGCGCTAAAGGGTGCGCATGCAGCGCCCTCTCGCCCTTCTCACCTGGCTCGCCTACCCGGTCTATGTCTGGCAAGGCCTCGGCGTGCGCCGCCGTACCACGCGCATGCTGCCGGCGCAGGGTCCGGTCATGCACGATATCCAGGGCAAGGCGCCGCCAATCTCGCTTCTGGTGCTGGGGGATTCCTCGGCCGCTTCGGTTGGCATCGGCAATTCAGAGAACGGGCTTGCCGCGCAACTCGCCGTACTGATTGCACAGAACACCGGCCGCGCCGTGCGCTGGCGGGCGGCCGGCTTCAATTCGGCAACGTCGGGCCAGATCCGCGACCATGTCCTGCCCAATCTGTCGGCTGATCCGTGGACGCATATCGTGCTCGCCATCGGCACCAACGACACCAAGAATTTTCACTCGGTGCCGCGCTTCAAGAAGGAGTTCGGCGGCTTGCTCTATGCGCTGCGCGCCAAATGGCCGGAAGCGCGTGTGGTGTGGTCGCCGGTTCTGGAGTTCACGCGGGCTCCGGCCATGCCGTCGCTGCTCGGCAAGATCCTGGAGATCCGCGCCACCGAGATGAACCGGATGGGCGAACGCCTTTGCCTGGAACGCGGCGCGATGCCGGCGCCGCGCCTGCCGATCACAAATCCTGAAGAGGGTTTTGCCTCCGACGGATTTCATGCCTCGGAAGCCGGCTACCGGGCCTGGGCTGAGCATCTCGTGGGCCTGGTGCTGGCCAGCTGAACCGAGGTCGGGCTTGCTTGACGCGGGCCTAAAGTATCCGTGTTGGTCAAGGAAGGGATTGGGTCCAAATTCGACCGTCCCTG
>NZ_JBWKME010000114.1:0-51142 GCF_056431085.1 Mesorhizobium waitakense
GTCATAAGACAAGCAATTCCAGGAAAAGTGTGAAACGGTTTTCCCGGGAAAAGCGCGTAGCGCTTTCCCTCAGGGAATTGCGTGAAAACAAAGAGATAGAGTGGTTCTCCGTTTCCGTGAAATGATGAACCGCTCTGGGACAGCCATCGGTTGTACGGCGCGTTAAACCTATGTTCACGATGATACGGCAGGCTCCACATCCTGCGGTCATGTCTTGAGTACCGCGGCGCCAAAAGCGCCCAGGCAACAACCCGCGCCTCTTTGGGGCGCGGGTCATTCCCCGCGCTCGATCTCCCAGCCTTGGCTAAGCAAGTCGTGGACTAGGCGAGAAAATCGGCCCGGTGCGGCGTGAAACTGTCGACCAGCCGCCCCGCCTCCAGCGCCTTGACGCCGTGCACCAGATTGGACGGCACGATGAAGCTGCCACCGGCCGCGATGATTTCGGTCCGCCCGTTGATGGTCACCTCGAATCGGCCCTCCGCGACATAGCTTGCCTGGACATGCGGGTGCGAATGCAGGGCACCGACGCCACCCTCGTCGAAGCCGAATTCGACCATCATCAGTTCATCGGTGTGCAGGAGGACGCGCCGCCTGTTGCCGTCCGGCGTCGCCGTCCAGCCGCCCTCGCCGGCATGCGCGAAAATCTTCGGCTCAGCCATCGTCATCTCCTTATCGCGCCAGCCAGCCGCCATCCACCGGCACCACCGCGCCATGCATGTAGTTCGACGCCGGCGCCAGCAGGAAGACGGCGGCGTCGCCAATGTCGCCCGCTTCGCCCCAGCGCCCTGCCGGAATGCGCGCCAGGATGGCATCGCTGCGATCGGGATCGGCACGCAGCGCTTGCGTGTTGTTGGTCTCGATGTAGCCGGGCGCGATGGCGTTGACGTTGATGCCTTTTGCCGCCCATTCGCAGGCAAGCAGCCGGGTGATGCCGAGCACGCCATGTTTCGAGGCGGTGTAGGACGCGACGCGGATGCCGCCCTGAAAACTCAGCACCGAAGCGATGTTGACGATCTTGCCTTGCCGTCCGCCAGCAAGCGCGCGTCTGGCGAAGGATTGGCAGAGCAGGAAGACCGTCTTCAAATTGACGTCCATGACGTCGTCCCAGTCGGTCTCGCTTAAATCGACGGCATCGGCGCGCCGGATGATACCGGCATTGTTGACCAGCCCGTCGAGCGGGCCGCTTTCGTCCCAGATCCGGTCCAGCATCGGGCCGGCTGCCGTGTCGGCCAGGTCGGCGCTCACCGCCTCGAATTGCCCACCGATTGAGGCAATCTTGCTTGCCGTATCGTCCATCGACGAGCGGCCGACGCCGATCACCGCGCCGCCGGCACGCGCGATCGAGAGGGCTATGCCTTGACCGATGCCGGTGTTGGCGCCGGTGACGACGATGCGTTTGCCGGCCAGGCTGAAGGCGGAAAGGTCGCTCACTGCAAGTCGTCCAATGCCACCGGGTCGACGTCGGTGTAGTCGACATTGTCGCCGGCCATCGCCCAGATGAAGGCGTAGTTCGAAGTGCCGGCGCCAGAGTGTATCGACCAGCCCGGCGACAGCACCGCCTCCTCGTTGCCCATGACGATATGACGTGTCTCGTCCGGCTCGCCCATGAAGTGAAAAACGCGCGCTGTCTCGGGCAGGTCAAAATAGAGATAGGCTTCCATGCGCCTGTCATGCACATGGCACGGCATGGTGTTCCACACCGAGCCCGGCGCCAGCTGCGTCATGCCGACCACCAGCTGGCAGGTTTTTGCGCCTTCGGCATGGATGAACTGGAAGATCGAGCGCTCGTTGCAGCTATCCTTGTTGCCGAGGTCGAGGCGCTTGGCGTCACCGATGCGGATCAGCCGGCTCGGCCAGGCCTGATGCGCCGGTGCGCTGAGCAGGTAGAACTTAGCCGGCGCGGCTTTATCCACCGAGGCGAACGACACATCCTTGCTGCCCATGCCGAGATAGAGCATGTCGCGCGCCTGCAATTCATGAGGTTGGCCGCCGGCCTTGATGACACCGGCGCCACCGATATTGACGGCGATCAGCTCGCGGCGATCGAGAAAATCCTTGGTCCCGGTCGGCTTGATCGCCTCCAGTTGAAGCGGTGCCTCGGTCGGCATGGCACCGCCGACGATCATGCGATCATAGTGGGTGTAGGTCAGGCTGATGCGGCCGGGCTGGAACAGGTCCTCGATGTGGAAGTGATGGCGCAGTTCGTCGGTTCCCATCGCCGCGGCGGCGACCGGGTCGATGGCGAAGCGCGATGTGTAGTCGGTATGGCTCTGGCTCATTGCTGTCCTGACTTGAGATGGGTCATTCGCCGGCAGCGGCCTTAACCGAACTGGCATAGAAAACCTGCCTTGCATGCAGACGCTCGCGATAGCGCTGCTGGCTGGCGGTGAGGTGCGCGCGCATCGCCTCGCGCGCGGCTTCGGCGTCGCCTGATGTGATCGCGTTGAGGATCACCAGATGCTCGCGCTGCAGCCCGCGCTGATATGTGTCGGATTGCACCAGCTCGGTCGACCAGGGCGAGGTCACGTCGCACGGAATGGCGCGCCGGCCGAGCACGTCGAGCATCTCGACATAGAAGGGATTGTTGGTGGCGCTGGCGATGGCGCGATGGAAGGCGAGGTCGGCAGGCCCGGTCGGCTCGCTGGCAAGCAGCAGCCGTTCGAACTCGAAGAAGGCTTCCTGGATCGCCGCCTCCTGCGCGGCGTTGCGGCGGATGGCGGCGAGCCCGGCCGATTCGATCTCGATCGCCAGCCGCACTTCGAGCACGTTGAGCGCGATCGAATCCTTGCTCCCCATGTCGGCGGCCAGCGCACCGAACATCGTCGAGATGTGCTCGGTGACGAAGACGCCGGCGCCCTGGCGCGGCTCGACCATCCCGTCGGCGGCAAGCTTGGCCAGAGCCTCGCGGATGACGGTGCGGCTGACGCCGAAGGTCTCGGTCAACTGGCCTTCGGTCGGCAGTTTGTGGCCGGGCAGGATCTCGCCCGCCTGGAGCTGCTTGCGGATCGCCGCGACAACGGTCTCCGACAGTTTTGGTTTTCTCTCGACCCTGAGGTCGGTTGCGGCAGCGGACACGTGGTAATCCCCTAATGGAACAGGCTTGGCAGCCACAATGAGATTTCCGGCACGTAGGTGACAAGCATCAGGACGACAAATGCCGCTCCGTAGAATGGCCAGATTGACCGCATGGCCGTCCAGATCGGGATACGGCCGATGGCACAACTGACGAACAGCACCGCACCCACCGGCGGCGTGCACAGCCCGATGCCCAGGTTGAGGATCAGGATGACGCCGAAATGCACGGGATCGACGCCATAGGCCGTGACCACGGGCAGGAAGATCGGCGTTGTGATGATGATCAGCGGCGACATGTCCATGAAGGTGCCGAGGATGAGCAGCACCACGTTGATCAGAAGCAGGATGACCAGCTTGTCGCTGGAAATTGCCTGCAGGAAGGCGACGAGTGCTGCCGGCACCCTGAGATAGGCGAGCAACCAGCCGAAGGCGGCGGCACAGCCGATGATCATCAGCACCATCGCCGTCGTGCGCACGGCCGCCGTGGTGGCGGCGACGAAGTCGCCCCAGCCCATCGAGCGATAGACCACCAGCGTCACCAGGAAGGCGTAGACGATGGCGATGCACGAGCTCTCCGTGGCGGTGAAAATGCCCGACCTGACGCCGCCAAAGATGATGGCGATCAGGACGAGACCGGGAATGGCGGCGACAAGCAGCTGCAAGGCCCGGCCAAAGCCGGCGAACGGCTCCGTCGGATAGCCGCGACGGGTTGCGACCCAATAGGCCGTTACCATCAGCGACAGTGCCAACAGCAGCCCCGGGATGATGCCGGCGGTGAACAGGTCGGCGATCGAGATGCGGCCGCCGGCCGAGATCGAATAGATGATCATGTTGTGCGACGGCGGGATCAGCAAGGCGATGATGGCGCCGACCGAGGTGATATTGACCGCGTAGTCGACACCGTAGCCGCGTGCCTTCATTTGCGGGATCATCAGCCCGCCGACCGCCGACGCATCGGCCACGGCCGACCCCGAAATGCCGCCGAACAGGGTCGACGCGGCAATGTTGACCTGTCCGAGGCCACCACGCAGATGCCCGACCAGGGATCCGGCCAACGCAACGAGCCGCGCGGCGATGCCGCCCCGCACCATCAGATCGCCGGCGAAAATGAAAAACGGTATCGCCATCAGCGAGAAGATGCTGATGCCGGAGTTGAGCCGCTGGAACACGACGACAGGCGGCAAGCCAAGCACCAGGACGGCCGCGAAGCTGGCGACACCGAGACAGAACGCGATCGGCGTGCCGATGACCAGCAGGAACACGAATGTGCCGAAGAGAATGGCCAGCACCATGGTTCAAAGCTCCTCGCCCGTCGCGTAGATATCGGCATCGACAGGCAGCCCGGCAAAACGGCCGGCCAGCCGCTCCAGCGAAAACAGGCAGATCAGCGCCCCACCGAAAATGACCGGCAGGAAGCTGACGCCGCCAGGCAACGACAGAGACGGCATCACCGTGTTCCAGGTCAGACTGGCCAGTTGGACACCATAGACGATCATGCCAGCGCCGAAGGCCAGCACGACGATGTCCGAAATGCTGCGCAGCACCGCCTTGGCCGAGGCTGGCAGGAAGTAAAGCAGGACATCGAAGCCGAGATGCGTGCGTTCCCGCACGCCCACGGCAGCGCCCAGGAAGATGAACCAGCCCATCAGCAGCACCGAGAACGCTTCCGTCCAGCTCGGCGACCGGTTGAGAATGTAGCGCGAGAATACCTGCCAGAAGATGATGATCGTCATCAGCGTCAGACCCGCTCCGCTGATCCACAGCGCCAGCCGCGCCAGTCTGGACAAGAACTGCTCCACACCCATCCAGAACGCCTTCAACCCGTCCTCCCGCAATGGCAGCGCGGAAACCCGCGCCGCGGCTTGTTTGTCCGGCTCCATTATTTCGTGGCCTGGATACGGGCGGCGAGATCCTTCAGCTCCGGCGTCGACAGATACTTGTCATAGACCGGCTTCATGGCATCGATCAGCGGCTGCTTGTCGATCTCGCTGACCTTGACGCCGGCCTTCTCGACGATGTCGCGCGACTTCTTCTCCTGCGCGTCCCACAGTTCGCGCATCTTGGCGACGCTGTCCTTGGCTGCCTGCCGGACGATCGCCTGGTCTTCCGGCGCCAGCTTGTCCCAGCTCGCCTTCGCCATCACCAGCACTTCCGGCACGATCTGGTGCTGGTCGAGCGTATAGTGCTTGGCGACCTCGTAGTGCTTGGCGGATTCGAAGCTCGGCCAGTTGTTCTCGGCACCGTCGATGACGCCGGTCTGCAGCGCCGAATAGACCTCGCCATAGGCCATCGGCGTGGCGTTGGCGCCCAGCGCATTGACCATGTCGACGAACACGTCCGACTGGATGACGCGGAACTTCATGCCTTTCATGTCGGCCATGGAAGCAATGTCCTTCTTGGTGTTGTAGAAGGAGCGTGCACCGGAATCATAGAAGGCAAGGCCGACGAGGTCATGCGCCTCGAAAGCCTTCAGGATCTCATCGCCGATCGGTCCGTCCATGACATGACGCATATGCTCGACCGAGCGGAACATGTAGGGCAGCGACGGCACCGCGGTTTCCGGCACGATGCCGTTGAACGGTCCCATCGAGACACGGTTGAGGTCGATGACGCCGGCCTGCGTCTGTTCGATCGTGTCCTTTTCTTCGCCGAGCTGCGCCGAGTGATAGACCTCGACCGAATAGCGGCCATTGGTGCGCTGCTTGATCAGATCGCCCATGTATTTGACCGCCTCGACCGTCGGATAGCCGTCCGGGTGAGTGTCGGCCGAGCGCAGCACGGTGTCGGCGTTGGCAATGCCGACCAGCAACGAGCCGAAGGCGAACGTGGCTGCCGTCAATTTCGAAAGATGCAACATGACTTCCTCCCTTTTATAAACCAAGGCGCTGGCTCAGAGCCGGTACGCCTTCTTTGCAAGCGTATAGGCAAGCTCCCGCGCCAGTTCGTGCGCCTCGTCTTCGCGCAGCCGGTGTTCGGCGACGAGACGCGCCAGGAACGCGCAGTCGACCCGCCGCGCCACGTCATGGCGCGCCGGTATGGATGGAAAGGCGCGGGTGTCGTCGTTGAAGCCGACAGTGTTGTAGAAGCCGGCCGTTTCGGTCGTCATCTCGCGGAAGCGGCGCATGCCTTCCGGGCTGTCGTGGAACCACCACGCCGGCCCGAGCTTCAGCGCCGGGTAGGTGCCGGCCAGCGGTGCCAGTTCGCGCGCATAGCTGGTCTCGTCGAGCGTGAAGAGGATGATCGTGAGATCCCGTTCCAGGCCGACACAATCGAGCAGCGGCTTCAGCGCCGTCACATAGTCGGTCCGTGTCGGTATATCGAAACCCTTGTCGCGGCCGAATTTCTGGAAAACAGCCGGCGAATGGTTGCGCCAAGAGCCGGGATGTATCTGCAGCACCAGCCCGTCATCCCGGCTCATCTTGGCCATTTCGGTCAGCATCTGGGCGCGGAACAGACGCTTCTCGCGCTCGTCGTCCGAGCCCGCGCGAATCCGGTTGAACAGCTCCGCGGCCGCCGCATCCGAAAGATTGGCGGTCTCGGCCGTCGGATGGCCATGGTCGGACGATGTCGCGCCGTAGCTTTTGAAGAAAGCGCGCCGCTGGCGGTGCGCATCGAGATAGCCGGCCCAGCTGCCGGTGTCGCAGCCGGTGATCTCGCCAAGCTTGTCAAGATTGGCCGAAAACCCCTCGAAGTCCGGATCGACGACGGCGTCCGGCCGATAGGCAGTGATGACCTTGCCCTCCCAGCCGCTGTCGCGGATCATCTGGTGCCATTTGAGATCGTCGAGCGCGCCTTCCGTTGTCGCGATGACCTCGATGTTGAAGCGCTCGAACAGTGCGCGCGGGCGGAAATTCTCCCATTGCAGCACCGTCGCGATGGTGTCGTAGTGGCGGTCGGCTGTCGCCGCGTTCAGCGGTTCGTCGATGCCGAACAGATGCGCCAGCACATGGTCGAACCACAGCCGGGTCGGCGTGCCACGGAAAAGGAAATAGTTCTCGGCAAAACGTCGCCATATCGCCCTGCCGTCGGTCTCCACCGGTGCGCCGTCCAGGGTCGCCACGCCGAGGTCCTCGAGGCGGACGCCCTGGCTGAACAGCATGCGGAAAATGTAATGGTCCGGCACGATGAGCAATTGCGCCGGATCCGGGAACGGCTCGTTCAGCGCATACCAGCGCGGATCGGTGTGCCCGTGCGGACTGACGAGGGGCAGATCCTTGATCCCGGCATAGAGATCGCCGGCGATGGAGCGCGAATGCGCGTCGGCGGGAAACAGCAAATCCGCATTGGTCAGTGCCACGACGATCCTCCCAGGGCCGCTATCGGTAGGGTCGGCAAGAAATAATGTCAACATACAAAAATTAGATTGTTGTATGATGACTTTTCCTACCATTGTGTGGCAAGAAATCCGATGTTACGTCGCTTGCCGACCCATCTCTGAGGCGATCTCATGCCGTCCAACCAGACTAGCCGCGCCACGCCAACCAGGCGCCTTTCCGCGATGACGGCACATACTTTGCCGGCGTCGGCCGCGACACCATTGTATGATCGCAGCCTCGTCGTCCCGGGTATCGTGCATCTCGGCGTCGGCGCCTTCCATCGCGCCCATCAGGCAGCCTATGTCGACGACTGCCTGGCGGCGGGAGACACGAGTTGGGGTATCGTCGGCGTTTCACTGCGCAGCGCCGACACACGCGATGCGCTCTCGCCGCAGGACGGGCTCTACACGCTGGCGATCAGGAGCAGCGGCGAGGAAAAGCTTCGCGTCATCGGCTCCATCGCCTCGATGCTGGTGGCGCCGGAAGACCCGGGCACCGTGCTGGCCGCGCTGGCCGATCCGCGCACCCGCATCGTGACGTTGACGATCACCGAAAAGGCCTATCTCAGGGCCGTCGGCGGCGGGCTGGACACCGCTCATCCCGATATCGTCCACGATCTGGCAAATCCGCAAATGCCGAAGACAGCGCATGGTTTCCTCGCCGAGGCGCTTGCGCGGCGACGCGCCGCCGGCACGCCGCCATTCACCGTGCTCTGCTGCGACAACCTGCCGGCCAATGGTGCGACGCTGCACCGGCTGCTGATCGAATTCGCCGAATTACGCGATGCCAGGCTCGCAGCGAATGCCGACAGCGGCCTCGCCAGTCACATCGCGGACCAGGTCGCTTTTCCCTCCAGCATGGTCGATCGCATCGTGCCGGCCACCACCGACGCAGACCGGGCGCGGATTGCTGCCGAACTCGGCGTCGGGGACGCCTGGCCGGTCATGACCGAGCCGTTCTGCCAATGGGTGATCGAGGACAATTTTCCGGAGGGCCGGCCAGCCTGGGAACAGTTCGGCGTCACCATGGTCAGCGATGTCGGCCCCTTCGAGGACATGAAGCTCAGGCTGCTCAACGGCGCGCATTCGGGCATCGCCTATCTCGGCCTGCTCAGCGGTCACACCACCGTCGATCGCGCCTTCGCCGACCCGGCAATCCGGCAGTTCGTCGATGCATTGTGGGTCGAAGCCATTTCGACGCTGCCGGAGGATGCCGGCCTCGATACATCAGCCTATACGGCCGAGCTTGCCGAGCGTTTTTCGAACACCGCTCTTGCCCACCGTACGGCGCAGATCGCCAATGACGGCAGCCAGAAGCTGCCGCAACGCATCGTCGCATCGGCCTTGGAGTGCTTGGAAGCCGGCACCGAATTGGTCCATCTCGCGCTGGTGGTCGCCGCCTGGATCGCCGCCTGCGCTGCGCGGGGAAAGACCTTGCCGGATGGCCATTTCACCGACCCACTCGATCCGGCATTAACGGCGCTTTTGAGCCAGCAGCTACCGGCGAATGAGACCGTAACGGCGGTGTTCGACCTCGCCGGCTTCGCCAGCGACCACGCCGAGCGCCAGACGCTGATTGAACTCGTGGCTGTCCATCTCGTTCACCTGCGACGGGATGGTCCAACACTGGCCTTCGCCGCGTTGGGCATAGGAAGTGAATAGTCGAGTCGGGGCCCGACCGGCTTAGATCGCGGCGCGGAGGGCACGACGAGTGCCACCCACACGATCATCAAAGCGATACGTGAGAGATTGGCCAGCCAAGCCAGATCGACGCCCGATAACACCGGAAATCCGATGTAGTGCCGTCGACCACCGGGATCGCGAGGCTGTTTCTCGCCCAGCTCTTTCTCGCCCAGCTCTTTCTTCCGTCATCGGCCACCCCCATGCCCAAGGCAGCCGGACTGTCCGCCAAAAAAAAGCGAGGCAAGGCCCCGCTTTTCACTTAGTCATCCGAAGCGAATTTTACGCCGGCAGGATGGCGCCTTCCAGCGTCGTGAGCTGGCTAAGGAACTGCTCCGCCTTGCTGCGGGCCTCGTCGTCCTTGGCGTCGGCGGCGTCTTCCTTGGCTTCCTGGATGCGGCGCGCGAGATCGGCGCGGTCGACATCATTCACCGCCACAGCCGACTCCGCCAACAGCGTGCAGCCAGCCGGAACGATGTCGGCGAAGCCGCCGAACACGACATAACGCTCTTCCTCGCCCGACGCGGTCTTAACAGTGACCACACCCGGCTTGATCGTGGTCATGACCGGCGCGTGATGCGCCATCACGGTCATCTCGCCTTCTGCACCTGGAATGACGACGGATTCGACCTGCTCGGAAACAAGCAGGCGCTCCGGCGAGACCAGTTCGAACTTGAAAGCTTCGGCCATGATCAATCTAGCAAACGGGGAATAGTGAGTAGCGAGTAGTGAAGAAACTCGCTCGTCTCATAAACCCCTATTCGCTACTCCCTATTCGCTATTCGCTTCTTATGCCGCTTCGGCCGCCAGGCGCTGTGCCTTCTCGACCGCTTCCTCAATGCCGCCGACCATGTAGAAAGCGGCTTCCGGAAGGTGGTCGTAGTCGCCGTTGCAGAGGCCCTTGAAGCCCTTAATGGTGTCGGCGAGGTCGACCAGCTTGCCCGGCGAACCCGTGAACACTTCGGCGACGAAGAAAGGCTGCGACAGAAAGCGCTCGATCTTGCGGGCGCGGGCCACCGTCTGCTTGTCCTCTTCCGACAGCTCGTCCATGCCCAGGATGGCGATGATGTCCTGCAGCGACTTGTAGCGCTGGAGAATCGACTGCACCTGGCGCGCGACGCCATAGTGCTCGTCGCCGACGACCAGCGGGTCGAGCATGCGCGAGGTCGAATCGAGCGGGTCGACGGCCGGATAGATGCCCTTTTCCGAAATCGCGCGGTTGAGCACGGTCGTCGCGTCCAAATGGGCGAAGGAGGTCGCCGGCGCCGGGTCGGTCAAATCGTCGGCCGGCACGTAAATCGCCTGCACCGAGGTGATCGAGCCCGTGGTCGTCGTCGTGATGCGCTCCTGCAGCGCGCCCATGTCGGTGGCGAGCGTCGGCTGATAGCCCACCGCCGAAGGAATACGGCCAAGCAGCGCCGACACTTCCGAACCCGCCTGCGTGAAGCGGAAGATGTTGTCGACGAAGAACAGCACGTCCTGGCCCTGGTCGCGGAAATATTCGGCGACCGTCAGCCCGGTCAGGCCGACGCGAGCGCGGGCGCCCGGCGGCTCGTTCATCTGGCCAAAGACAAGTGCTGCCTTGGAGCCTTCGCCGCCGCCCTTCTTGTTGACACCGGATTCGATGAACTCGTGGAAGAGATCGTTGCCCTCGCGCGTGCGCTCGCCCACGCCGGCAAACACCGAAAAGCCGCCATGCGCCTTGGCGACGTTGTTGATCAGTTCCTGGATCAGCACGGTCTTGCCGACGCCGGCGCCGCCGAACAGGCCGATCTTGCCGCCGCGGGCGTAAGGCGCAAGCAGGTCGAGAACCTTGATGCCGGTGATCAGGATCTGCGCTTCCGTCGACTGATCGACATAGGACGGCGCCGGCTGGTGGATGGAGCGCATCTCGATGCCGTCGACCGGGCCTTCTTCGTCGACCGGCTCGCCGATGACGTTGATGATGCGGCCGAGCATGCCCGGGCCGACAGGCACGGTGATCGGCGCGCCGGTGTCATAGACATCCTGGCCGCGCACCAGACCTTCGGTCGAATCCATGGCGATGCAGCGCACGGTGTTTTCGCCGAGATGTTGGGCCACTTCGAGCACCAGGCGGTTGCCGACATTGATCGTCTCGAGCGCGTTCAGGATCGCCGGCAGATGGTCGCCGAACTGCACGTCGACAACGGCCCCGATGACCTGCCGAACCTTGCCGACCGCACCCGTCTTCTTGACGACTGCGGTTGGTGCCTTGGCTGCAGCCGCCTTGGCGGGCGCGGCCGCCTTCTTGGCCGGAGCCGCCTTCGTTGCTGCTGCCGGAGCCTTTGCCGGCGCTGCGGCCTTTGGGGCCACCGTCTTCGGGGTCGCTGCTTTCGCCATCGTCTTTACCCTTTTTCGTCTCTTTGTTTCTCACACGCCAGAAGGTCGATGACCCTCTTAAGCGCGTGCCTAGAGCGCCTCGGCGCCCGAAATGATTTCGATCAGTTCCTTGGTGATCTGCGCCTGCCGCTGGCGGTTGTAGGTGATCGACAATTTGTTGATCATGTCGCCGGCGTTGCGCGTCGCATTGTCCATGGCACTCATCTTGGCACCCATCTCGCCGGCCGCATTTTCGAGCAGAGCCCGGAAAACCTGCACGGAGATGTTGCGCGGAATGAGGTCGGCGAGGATTTCGCCCGGCTCCGGCTCGTATTCATAGACGGCATTGCCGCCATCCGTCGCCTCGGCCGGGGCGGAAGCCAAACCGGCCGGAATGATCTGCTGCGCCGTCGGGATCTGGCTGATAACCGACTTGAACTGCGAATAGAACAGCGTGCCGATGTCGAAGCCGCCCTCGTTGAAGAGGTTGACGATCTTCTTGGCAATGGCATCGGCATTGATGAAGCCAAGCGTCTTCACTTCGCGCAGGTCAACACGATCGAGGATCAGTGACGCGTAATCGCGACGCAGGATGTCGAACCCCTTCTTGCCGACACAGATGATCTTGACCTGCTTGCCGTCGGCCAGCAGGTTGCGGATGTGATCGCGGGCGAGGCGGGCGATCTGTGAATTGAAGCCGCCGCACAGGCCGCGCTCGGCGGTGCAGACGACGAGCAGGTGTACGTCATCCTTGCCGGTGCCGGTCATCAGCGCCGGGGCATCGCCGCCGCCGCCGATTGCCTGGGTGATGTTGGCCAGCACGGAACCCATGCGCTCCGAATAGGGGCGCGCCGCTTCCGCAGCCTCTTGCGCACGGCGCAGCTTCGCCGCGGCGACCATCTGCATCGCCTTGGTGATCTTCTGCGTCGCCTTGACCGAGGCGATACGGTTACGAAGGTCTTTTAATGAAGGCATGCTTCAAACCTGATCCCGTCTTGTCTCATCCCGACTGGCGCTTCGCTCAGGCGAAGGTCTTGGCGAAAGCGTCGATCTCGGCCTTCAGCTTGGCGCGCAGATCGTCCGACAGCGCCTTCTCCTTGCGGATACCGTCCAGCACGGCCTTGCCGGCCGCGCGCATATGGCTGAGCAGGCCGTGCTCGAACTTGCCGACTTGGTTGACCGGCAGCTTGTCGAGATAGCCGTTGACGCCGGCAAAGATCACCGCGACCTGCTCCTCGACCTTGAGCGGCGAGAATTGCGGCTGCTTCAGGAGTTCGGTCAGGCGCGAGCCGCGGTTAAGCAGGCGCTGCGTGGCGGCGTCGAGATCGGAGCCGAACTGCGCGAAGGCCGCCATTTCGCGGTACTGCGCAAGCTCGCCCTTGATCGAGCCGGCGACCTGCTTCATCGCCTTGATCTGCGCCGACGAGCCGACGCGCGACACCGACAGGCCGACATTGACGGCCGGGCGGATGCCCTGGAAGAACAGGTTGGTTTCGAGGAAGATCTGGCCGTCGGTGATCGAGATGACGTTGGTCGGGATGTAGGCCGACACGTCGTTGGCCTGCGTCTCGATGATCGGCAGCGCGGTCAGCGAACCGCTGCCATTGTCGTCATTGAGCTTGGCTGCGCGCTCGAGCAGGCGCGAATGCAGGTAGAACACGTCGCCCGGATAGGCTTCGCGGCCGGGCGGGCGGCGCAGCAGCAGCGACATCTGGCGATAGGCGACAGCCTGCTTCGACAGATCGTCATAGCTGATCAGCGCGTGCATCCCGTTGTCGCGGAAATATTCGCCCATTGTGCATGCGGTGAACGGCGCCAGGTACTGCATCGGCGCGGGGTCGGAAGCGGTGGCAGCAACGATGATCGAATAGTCGAGCGCGCCACGCTCTTCGAGAACTTTCACGAACTGCGCAACGGTCGAGCGCTTCTGGCCGATGGCGACGTAGACGCAGTAGAGCTTTTCCTTCTCCGGCCCGTTGTCGTGCACCGACTTCTGGTTGAGCATCGTGTCGAGGATGATCGCGGTCTTGCCGGTCTGACGGTCGCCGATGACGAGCTCGCGCTGGCCACGGCCGACCGGGATCAGCGCGTCGATGGCCTTGAGGCCGGTCGACATCGGCTCGTTCACCGACTTGCGCGGGATGATGCCGGGCGCCTTGACGTCGACGCGCTTGCGCTCGGTCGCCTTGATCGGGCCCTTGCCGTCGATCGGATTGCCTAGCGCGTCGACGACGCGACCGAGCAGGCCCATGCCGACAGGCGCGTCGACGATGGCGCCGGTGCGCTTGACGATGTCGCCTTCCTTGATGTCGCGGTCGGCGCCGAAGATGACGACGCCGACATTGTCGGCTTCGAGGTTGAGCGCCATGCCGCGAATGCCGCCGGGGAATTCGACCATTTCGCCGGCCTGGACATTGTCGAGGCCGTAGACGCGGGCGATACCGTCACCGACGGACAGCACCTGTCCAACTTCGGAGACCTCGGCCTCCTTGCCGAAATTCTTGATCTGGTCTTTCAGAATTGCGGAAATTTCCGCGGCGCGGATGTCCATCAGCCGACCTCTTTCAGTGCAAGCTTGAGCGAATTGAGTTTGGTTTTGAGCGACGTATCGATCTGGCGCGAGCCCATCTTGACCACCAGCCCGCCGAGCAGCGACGGATCGACGGTGACGGAGATGGCCACATCCTTGCCGGCAACGCTCTTCAGCGCCGCCTTGAGTTCGTTCTGCTGGGCATCGGTCAGCTCGTGCGCCGACGTCACTTCAGCAGCGGTCTCGCCACGGTGTTCGGCGGCGATCTGGCGGAACGCCCTGATCATGCCGGGGATGGCGAACAGCCGGCGGTTACGGGCCACGACGCGCAGGAAATTGCCGGTCAGGCCGATAATCCCGGCCTTGTCGGCGATCGCCGCGATGGCCTTAGCCTGGTCCTCGCTGGAAAACACCGGGCTGTTGATCAGCCGGGTAAGGTCGGCGCTGCCCGCGAGCATCGCTTCGAAACTGTTGAGGTCTGCCTCGACCTTGGCGACCGAATTTGCCTGCAGGGCGAGTTCGAACAGCGAACCCGCGTAGCGTTCTGCGACACCTGAGATTGGCGATGACGATTGGGCCACGGACCGTCTTTTCTCTTGTCTGACAGGCCGCAGATTGTTGGCTCGAGCAAAAACTCTGGCTAAATCTTTGACCTTACTGCATTTTTCCAAGCACGGAGACGCGGCTTCCGCTATCCCCGGCCGAAAGTCGATTGCCGTCTAGCACAGGCATTTTAAGACCGCAATGCGTCGTTCCGCATGGTTTTCAGGCACTATTGTCGCATCCGGCAAAAGGGTCCCCTCTTCCGCCCCGGAATACCCTTGGATTCAAGGCAGAAAGCCGAAGGCGAAGGCGAGCGGCAATGCTGCCAATGCCAATTCCACCACAATGGACACCCAATTGAAAGGCGTATTGGCGCCATCCGACATCATCGACAGCAACCGGCCGAAGGCGGTGAACAGCCAGGAGAAGCCAAGCGTCATATAGATCAACGGCTGCGCCAGTAGGATGCAGCACAGCCCAACACCCAGATAGAAGCCCGACATCCTGCCGCGCCCCTCGGCGATTGCCGCCACCTTCTCGGGCTTGACCTGCAGCCGCAGGACACGAAAGGCCAAGGCAGGCGCCAGAAAAAACAGAAGGCCGAGCAGCGTGGTGACGACGGCGCTCGACCAGGCCAGCCATTCGCCCTGGCTCATCGGCCATGGAAACGCAAAATCCATCTTGCTTCCCCCTCACGCAATTCTGGATGCATTGAATGTCGCCCGTCGAGGAAGTCAAGCGCCAGCCGGCAAGTCGGGGTTTCGGCAAAGCCACGCTGGAAAGGCCATCGCCTATGTGAGTTGCCCTCGTGGAACCAGCGGCTTCGCAGCCGATTCGGCTGCCAGGCAAACAATTCCTGGACAAGAGACGGGGCGGGGCAATTTCTTCAACAGTATAGATTCCGTGTCTTGCCGTAACGTAACGCAAGTATTATGCTTCGAATGTTCCTTTCGTCGACTTCTTGTTTATTTTAGCAATTTCACATGTTTCACGATCACTTGTGAAATCTGCGCGGACGGAGTGCGGCAGGCAGGATCTCGAAATTCGGAGAAGATCATGCCGAATCTTTGTCGGGCGTTGCATCTGGCCAGCATCTGGATCGCCGCGGCAGCCCTTGCCGGGATCGCGCAGGGTGCACGCGCGGACTGTATCGCCGAACGGCCGACGGTCATGGCTCCCGCCGATCCCTCGGTCTGCCATGAGCTCGAGGCCACGATCAAGAAGCCCTCGTCGCTGTCCCTGGGCGACTACGAGAACAAGCTCAACCAGTATCTCGGCAATTACTGTTATCGCGACGAAGCTGCTGGATGGGTGCACGACAAAGTCGTGCGCCAGGCCGGACCCCGCATCGCGACCCTGGTCAACGGCGCCTGGCAGGGCAAGGATTTCGGAACCCATGCGCCTGTCATGATCTGGTATTCGCCGGAGATGATGGACTGGCTTCGCAAGAATCGCTCCGCCGAGGGCGAGATCGATCATCCGCCGCCGGTTCCCGACGGTGCCATCATGGTGAAGGAGATGTTTTCGGAGCCGGCGTCGGATTGCCGGACGGTCGATCCTCTCAAACTTTTTCCAACCAGCGGCGCCGCGATCATGATCCGCGATGCCAGCGCCTCTTACGATGGCTGGTTCTGGGGCTGGTACGGCTTTGGCAGCCAGAGCGGCTGGACACCGGATTGGCCAGCCCTGCCGGCTGACAACAACAGCCTGCCCAACATGGGTTTCGCCCAGTACTGCATGAACTGCCATGCCTCTGCGGCGGACAATCTGACCTTCGCATCGCCCAAGAACATCGCGGGTGAGCCAGGCAAGCCGCTCAACTATCTCGCACAGGATTTTTTCAAGGGAGCGTCGGCAACAACCCTGCACCAGGCCGTCGTTTTGCCGGTCGATGGCAACCCGCGTCTTGGCCAACCGCTCTACAGTGCGAACGCCGACGTGATCGCCGCGCTGCAGGCCTATGTCCGCGAGATGCCGACCTATGAGACCGTCTCGCGAATGCCTTCCGAAACTTACGACAACACCTGGGTCGGGGCCAAGGGTCCCGATGCGTCCGATACGTTCCTGACCTCGAGCCAGTGCCTGGGTTGTCATGATGCCGGCAGCACCGGGCTGCAGTTCGACATGACCAGGCCAAACCCGCATGGCGACGGCTTGATCAATCTGTCTCCGCTGGCAACCTGGCGAACCTCGCCGATGGGGCTGGGAGGCCGCGACCCGATATTCTTCGCGCAACTGGCCAGTGAAACGCAAAGCTTTCACCCCAAAATGTCCGGTGTGGTGCAGGACGTTTGCCTTGGCTGCCACGGCATCGCCGGGGAACGGCAGTTCCACATCGACGATAAGGCGCGCTCGGGCAAATGCGAATTGTTCACGCGCGACATGGTCGATGCGACGCCCTGGCCGGCCGACAATCCGAGTGCCGCGCACGCCAATTACGGCATGCTTGCCCGCGATGGCATCACCTGCACATCCTGTCATCGCATGGTGCTCAACACCAAGGCCAGCGGACCGCTCGGTGATCAGCCGCAGAACGCCTGTGCGGACGAGCGGCAGGCGCTGCTCAATCCGCACGCGACCGGCTTTGCCAAGACCTTCACCGGCAGCTTCATGGTCGGTTCGCCCGATACGCTCATCGGCCCCTTCGAGGAACCGGAAGTCGGCCCGATGCATACCGCACTCGGCATCAAACCAGTCCACGACGCCACGATCATGAGCTCCGAGGTCTGCGGGACGTGCCACACGGTTCATTTGCCGGTTCTGCAGGGCACCAACACCCTGGCGCATATCTACGAGCAGACGACCTATCCGGAATGGGCGTTCAGTGCCTATCGAACCGGCAGCACTCCGGACGGACCGCTTCCACTGGGTGCCGGTGCCACGCCGCGCAGCTGTCAGGGTTGTCACATGCCATCGACGGAACAGGACGGATCGCCGACGATGAGCAAGATCGCCAGCATCCAGGAAAATCTGAATTTCCCGCAGACCGAATCCAGCAACGCACCGGATCTTTCGGTTCGCGAGGGATTTGCCCGCCACACGCTCGTCGGTCTCAACGTCTTCCTGGTCAAGATGGCGCAGCAGTTTCCCGATGTCTTCGGCATCAGGACGCGCGATCCGATGATGGGCAAGAAGGCGCTCGATCCTCTCGTCCTCACCGAGCAGGCGATGCTGGACCAGGCTTCGCAGGCAACCGCCACCGTGGCCGTCAGCGATCTTGCCATGACCGCCGACGCGCTAGATGCCAAGGTGACGGTGAAGAACCTGGCTGGTCACAAGTTTCCCTCCGGGGTGGGTTTCCGGCGTGCGTTTGTCACCTTCAGCGTGCTCGACCAGAATGGCGAACAGCTTTGGGTTTCCGGCCGCACAAATGCTGCCGGTGTGATCGTCGGCGCCGACGGCCAGCCGCTTGATGGTGAGCTCTGGTGGAAAGACGATTGTTCCGGCCGCCTCCATCCTGGCGAACGGCCGCATCAGCCACATTACCAGAAGATCACGCGACAGGATCAGGTTCAGATCTATCAGGAACTGGTCTCCACGCCGCCCGCCAATACGACCAATCCGGTCTGCAATGCGCAATCCAAGCCTGAAGGCGAACTGACGACCAGCTTCCTGTCGATCTGCACGGAGGTGAAGGACAACCGGATATTGCCGGCGGGCTTCCTCCCGGTCGAAAGCCGGCTCGAAATCGCCAAGGCATTGGGGGCCGATGAGGAACTCGCCGTCGATGTCGGCGGGACCGCCGTCGAGGACGATCCCGACTACGTATCGGGCGGCAGCGACACGCTGAGCTACTCGATACCGCTTGCCGATTTGCCGAAGGGCGCACGCCCTGCCAGCATCGAGGCGGACCTCTACTACCAGGCGACGCCTCCGTCCTATCTGCAGGATCGCTTCTGCACCGCCAAGGGCCCCGACACCGATCGCCTGTATTTCCTGGCCGGGCATCTCAATCTCGCTGGCACGCAGGCAGACGGATGGAAGCTGAAAGTGGTCGGCAGCGGCACTGTCGCCATCCAGCCCTGATCTCTGACTTCCCAAGGGAAATCGCTGCGCGATTTCCCTCGAATTGCTTCAGGGCAGCATGAAGGCCACCGCCGCCTCGGCATGGATGCGCGTCGTGTCGAAGACAGGTATGTCGAAGTCCGGCTGGCCGATCAGCATGGTGATCTCAGTGCAGCCCATGATGACGCTGTCGGCAGCTTCTTCTCGCCTTAAGCGTTCGGTCTCGGCGATGTAGGCCGCTTTCGACGTTTCGGTGACGACGCCCTGGCACAGTTCCTCGTAGATGACGCGATGCACCATGTCGCGGCCGGCGGCATCGGGCACAATGGGCTGCAACCCATGTTTGTCGGCGAGCCGGCCCTTGTAGAAATCCTGTTCCATGGTGAAGCGCGTCGCCAGCAGCGCCGGGCGCTGCATGCCGGCACGCTTGACGGCGACTGCGGTGGCGTCGGTTATGTGGATCAACGGGATCGATACCGACGCCTGCACCTGGTCGGCCAATTTGTGCATGGTGTTGGTGCACAGAAGCAGGCCCTCCGCGCCGCCCGCCTCGAGCTTGCGTGCCGCGTCAGCCAGAAGCGCGCCGGCGCCGTCCCAGTCGCCATGATGTTGCCGCTCGGCGATCTCGGCAAAATCGAACGACCACAGCAGCAGTTTGGCCGAATGCAGCCCGCCGAGCCGCTCGCGCACGATCTCGTTGAGCAGACGGTAGTAGATGGCGGTCGATTCCCAGCTCATGCCGCCCAGAAGGCCGAGGGTTTTCATGTGATCTTCCTGTCTTGCCGGCTTGGAGGCAGCCTAGCGCTGGAATCGCGCCCTTACAAAAAACTCTGCGGGTCGATATCGACCTGTACCCTGACCGAGCCGCGCTGTTTCGGCCCGTTGGCCAGCATGGCGCGGATGAAGCCTTGCATGTCGGCGCGCCGTTCGCCCTGGATCAGCAGGCGAAAACGGTGGCGCCCGCCGAGCAATGACAGCGGGGCCTCCGCCGGTCCCAGCACGAACAGGTCGGTCGCCTCGGGCGCGGCGCGGCGCAGGCCGCGTGCGTGGCCTTCGGCTTCGGCCCGCGTCACCGCACTGACGATGACGCCGGCGAGCCGGCCGAACGGCGGCAGGGCCGCCCGTTCGCGCTCGGCGATCTCGCGCTCGTAAAAGGCCTCGGCGTCGCCGGAGACGATCGCCCGCATCACCGGATGGTCGGGTTGAAAAGTCTGCAGCAGGCCGAGGCTCTTCTTGCCGGTCCGGCCGGCGCGGCCGGTCACCTGGCTCAGCAGCTGGAAGGTGCGCTCGGCGGCGCGCGGATCGCCATTGGCGAGGCCGAGATCGGCATCGACGACGCCAACCAAAGTCATGTTCGGGAAGTTGTGACCCTTGGCGACAAGCTGCGTTCCGATGACGATGTCTGCCTCGCCATTGGCGATCGCTTCCAGCTCCAGCCGCAACCGCAGCACGCCGCCCATCAGGTCGGACGACAAGACGATGGTGCGCGCGTCCGGGAAATGCGCGACGACCTCTTCGGCGATGCGCTCGACGCCGGGTCCGCAAGCGACCAGATGGTCCAGCGTACCGCATTCCGGACAGGCTTCGGGGCGGCGTTCATTGTGCCCGCAATGATGGCAGACCAGTTGGCCGCGAAACCGGTGCTCAACCAGCCAGGCCGAGCAGACCGGGCAGCCGAAGCGATGGCCGCAGACGCGGCACAGCGTCAGCGGCGCATAGCCGCGCCGGTTGAGGAACAGCAGCGATTGCTCCTTCTTCCCCAGCGTCTGGCGCATCTGGTCGAGCAGCACCGGCGACAGGAAGCCGCCACGTGCCGGCGGCGCCCGCCGCATGTCGACCGCCTTGAGATGAGGAAGAGCCGCCTCGGCAAAGCGGGCGGAAAGCACCGCCCTGTTGTAGCGGCCCTGGCTGGCGTTGACCCGGCTTTCGACGGATGGCGTCGCCGACGCCAGCACCACCGGAAAGCTGCCGATATGGCCGCGCACCACCGCCATGTCGCGCGCATTGTAGAAGACACGGTCTTCCTGCTTGTAGGCGGGGTCATGCTCCTCGTCGACGACGATGAGGCCAAGCTCCCTGAACGGCAGGAACAGCGCCGAGCGCGCGCCGGCGACGACGCGCACGCCGCCTTCCGCCACTTGCCGCCAAACGCGTTCGCGCATCCGCGGCGGCAGGTCCGAATGCCACTCGCCCGGCTTGGCGCCGAACCGCTGCTGGAAGCGTTCGAGAAAGGCGTGCGTCAGCGCGATTTCCGGCAGCAGGATCAGCACCTGCTTGCCCTGGTCGAGGGCGGCCGCCACCGCTTCGAAATAAACCTCGGTCTTGCCCGACCCGGTGACGCCGTCGAGCAGCGCGACATTGAACACACCGGCCGCGACATTGGCGCGCAGCATCCGCGCCGCGTCGCTCTGGTCCGGCATCAATTCCGGCACGACGTAGCTTGTGTCGGGCGCGGCCACCACCGGGCGCGGCGGGATCATCACCGTCTCGAACACGCCTTGCGCCCTAAGGCCATCGATCACCGTCGACGACACGCCTGCCGCGTGCGCCAGGCCGGAGCGCGTCCAGGCAAGTCCGCCTTCGGCCGTCTCCAGCACGCGCTCTCTCGCACCCGTCATCCGGTCGGGCGTCAAGAGGGTGCGCTGCAGCCCCTCGATCCATGGTTCGGGGTCGAAAGCTTCGGGCGCCCTGAGCAGCATGCGCGCCACCATGCCGGGCGGCGACAGCGTGTACTGCGCCACCCAGTCGACGAAGCGGCGCATCGCGCGGTCGATCGGCGGGCAATCGAAAACCTGTTCGATCGGGCGCAGCTTTTTCGCGTCGACCGTCTCGACCGCGCCATCCCACACGATGCCGGCGACCTGGCGCGGGCCAAGCGGCACGCGCACGATCGAGCCCGGCACCACGCGCATGCCGGCCGGCACTGCATAGGTGTAGGGGCGTTCGGCGGGCATCGGCACCAGCACGGGTGCGGCTGCGACAAAGGGCGAATCTTCGATCATGAAGCGTGACCTTGCCCCGACTTTGGTCTAGATCAAAGGGCAACGCTGAACGTGCCTTTCCCAGCACGACGAAATCGTCAGGAGACCGCCATGAAATTTTTTGTCGACACCGCAGACGTCAAGGATATCCGTGAGCTCAACGATCTGGGCCTGCTTGACGGCGTCACCACCAACCCGTCACTGATCCTGAAATCCGGCGGCAAGATCGCCGAGGTCACCAAGCAGATCTGCGACATCGTCAAGGGTCCGGTCTCGGCTGAAGTCACCGCCACCGAATATTCCGAGATGATGCAGCAGGCCAAGGTTCTGGCCAAGATCGCCGACAATGTCTGCATCAAGGTGCCGCTGACGCTCGACGGCCTGAAGGCCTGCAAGACGATCCGCACCGAGATGAACCGCCTGGTCAACGTCACGCTGTGCTTCTCGGCCAACCAGGCGCTGCTGGCGGCCAAGGCCGGTGCGTCCTTCATCTCGCCCTTCGTTGGCCGCATCGACGACATGGGCGTCGACGGCATGGAGCTGATCCAGGAGATCCGGCAGATCTACGACAATTATGATTTCCAGACCGAGATCCTGGTGGCTTCGGTTCGCACCGTGAACCACGTCAAGCAGGCAGCACTGATCGGCGCCGATGTCGCCACCGTGCCGGCGGCGACGCTGAAGGCACTGGTCAAGCACCCGCTGACCGACAAGGGCCTGGAACAGTTCCTCGCCGACTGGACAAAGACCGGCCAGTCCATTGGCTGAGATGGCGATCGGCTGACATAGCGATCGGCTGAGGTCACACCGCTTCCAATAAAGAAGGCCGGGCAACCGGCCTTTTTTATTGTGCTCCCGAAGACGTCGGCAAGGGCGCGTCTGCCGATCAATCGGTGCCGTCATCGTCAGGCGCGCTCATCTGCGGGCGCCGGCCCATGATGATCTCGCGTTTGCCGACATGGTTGGGTGCACCGACCAACCCTTCCTTTTCCATGCGCTCGACCAGCGATGCGGCGCGGTTGTAACCGACACCGAGGCGGCGCTGGATGTAAGACGTCGAGCACTTCTTATCGCGCACCACCACCTTGACCGCCTCGTCATAGATGGAATCATTGTCTTCGGCTGCAACCGATCCCTTATCGAAGACCGCACCCTGATCGCCTTCGGCTTCTTCCTCATCCTCGTCGGCTGTCACCGTCTCCAGATATTCGGGGCGACCCTGCGCCTTCAGATGCGCCACGACGTGCTCGACTTCCGCATCGGAAACAAACGGGCCATGCACGCGCGAAATGCGCCCTCCACCCATCATGTGCAGCATGTCGCCCTGGCCAAGCAGCTGTTCGGCGCCCTGTTCGCCCAGGATGGTGCGGCTGTCGATCTTGGAAGTCACCTGGAAGGAAATCCGGGTCGGGAAGTTGGCCTTGATCGTGCCGGTGATGACATCGACCGAAGGGCGCTGCGTTGCCATGATCAGGTGGATACCGGCAGCACGCGCCATCTGCGCAAGACGCTGGATGGCGCCTTCGATCTCCTTGCCGGCGACCATCATCAGGTCGGCCATCTCGTCGACGATGACGACGATATAGGGCATCGGCGCAAGGTCGATTTCCTGCTGTTCGAAAAGCGGCTCGCCGGTGCCCTTTTCGAAGCCGGCCTGCACGGTCATCACGACCGTCTCGCCCTTGTCGCGGGCGGCAGCCGCGCGCTCATTGTAGCCGTCTATGTTGCGCACGCCGAGCCGCGCCATCTTGCGATAGCGGTCCTCCATCTCGCGCACCGCCCATTTGAGCGCGGTGACCGCCTTTTTGGGATCCGTGACGACCGGGGTCAGAAGATGCGGGATGCCGTCATAGACGGAGAGCTCCAGCATCTTAGGGTCGACCATGATCAGGCGGCACTCTTCCGGCTTCAGTCGGTAGAGCAACGACAGGATCATGGTGTTGATGGCGACCGACTTGCCGGAGCCGGTGGTGCCCGCCACGAGCAGGTGCGGCATCTTCGCCAACTCGGCGATGACAGGCTCGCCGCCGATCGTCTTGCCGAGACAAAGCGCCAGCTTGCAGCTGGTTTTGCGGAAGCCCTCCGATTCGATCAGCTCGCGGAAATAGACCGTTTCGCGCATCTCGTTCGGAAGCTCGATGCCGATGACATTGCGGCCAGGTACGACGGCGACGCGCGCCGAAACCGCCGACATGGAGCGGGCGATGTCATCGGCGAGCCCGATGACACGAGAGGATTTGACACCCGGCGCCGGCTCGAACTCATAGAGCGTGACGACCGGGCCTGGGCGAACATGAATGATCTCGCCGCGCACGCCGAAATCTTCGAGTACGCTTTCCAAAAGATCGGCGTTCTGCTCAAGCCGCTCCTGCGACATGTAGAACCCCTGCCCCTCCGGTGGCTGCTGCAACAACTCTTCGGAGGGGAGCTGATAGGAATCCCCCGCCATTGAAGGCACGATTTTGCCGGCCAGAGGCAAGCGTGGGGACGCGGACGCGGCCCGCACGGCGACGTCTCGACTCCGAACGATTGGCACGGCAACGGCATCGCTTGCCGCAGCGGAGATTGCAGCGACCTCAACCTGCAACGGCGCATTGCTCGCCGGCATGTCGGGCTGGGCGACGGCTTGGTTGGAATTGGACGGCCGGACATCAGGTGACGGCTTCGAGGGCTGGCCTGGAAGCCATTCGATGACACGAAACAGCGAGGTGGCGTCGGAGACCAACGATGTACCGATACCAATTCGCGCAGCCGCGGCCGGCGCCGGCGTGGCCGGGTTGGCAGGTCGGGCCGGGGACGAAACGTCGACTAGGTAGGGTGCCATGACCTCGAAGAAGGCATGATCGGAGAGATGAGGCCAGCGCAGTGTCTCCGGGTTGGCTGTCTTGGCCGCGGCGCTGCCTGCCGGGATGGCGGCCATGCGCACGGATGCTCGTACCGCTGCGGCGGTCATCGGAGGTACCGACGGCGCACGTCGTGCCTTGTCGTTGGCACGCCCCGGCGCAGCAGACGCTGCAGCCAGCGGCGACGTCCTTGATGCGGCCGGTTCGCTGCTGCCCTGCAACCGGGCTGTTTCCAAATTGCGGCTTTTCACCGAAACCGGCAATGCCAGCAGCGAGGGAGCAACTGGTGCCTTATCAACGATGGGCTGTGTGACGGCCTGTTGCGTTGGGAGCGCGTCTGGAGCGCCCTGTTCGACGACAGGGTCGCTCTGCTGGCGATACTTCTTGGTCTCGTAGTCAGGCGTGCGCGTAAAACGCACGTTGGGCGCGAGGAAGAAATATTCCTGCCAGGCAGGACTTTCGATGTCGCCGATCTTCGGGGACGCATGGCTCGTCCCCTGGTCAACCCTCGGCTCCATATAGGGCCGCTTGCTACCGCCAAGATCAACAACCCGCGCGGAATAGCCTGTCTGGTGTATGCCGGACTGCCGGCCGTCCTGTCCCTGGTGAGTTGGGCGATCATGGCCGCCTGTCGCGGCTGAAGGAGCTTGCCGACCGGCCGTGCCACTCACGCCCTCGAAACGCTCTACCCCGGGGTCATCGGGCGAAGTTGCCTTCAATGAATTGACCCGGGAAAAACGCTTGGATTCCATTCTCACGACTCGCTCTGAAACACCTGCCGAGCAATAGGGAGCGAGTGGTTAACAGTTGCTTCCCGGCGGCGCGATCGTCGACGATCTTGGGACAGCAATGTCATCGTACCGGTCGCAACGAGCGACCGTCGTCAGGCAGCACTCACGCCGGCGCAATCTGCCTGGGGGAGCCACAAGGAGTGAGGCGCGCTATCTCTGCGGCAATTTCGGCGGTCTGACTTTGGGCGCGCGTGATCAACGTCACCATTGCCCGCCATACCCGCGTTTTGAGGCGGGAGCGTTCGAAACGATGATGCGCTAGCCGGCCGTCTTGCCGTACTTGACCAGGTCCTGGGCGATGGACAGTTGCAGCGCTTCGGCCAGTTCGCGCGCGGCACGGTTCTCGGCGTCGATCTGTGCCCGGTATGAGGCGAATTCCTGACGCGGCCTGTCGAAGGACGAGGTGATCGAACGCCTCCCGGACGCGATCTTTGCCCCGGTCTTGGCATCGCTCAGCGTATAGTTGGCGGTCAGCGTCACGGAACCAGCGGTCGGCTCGTCTTCGTCGGTTCCGACCTGCACGAGTGCCGCGGATTCGACGGCTTCGCCCACGCCGAGAAAGAGCGAATAGGCCGGCGAGGCCGGTTCGCCAGCGCCTCGTCCAAATCCGAAGATCAAATTGTTGCGCACCTGCTGCCCGAAACGCGTGTTGACCGGCTTGATGCCGATCGACGCCAGTTCGGAATTGGCACTGCCGGTCGAGCTGGTCGACAGCGGCGCGCTCGAATAAAGCGGCCGCACCGTGCAGGCCGAGGCCAGCGCAAGCGAGCCGAGCAGGCCGGCAAGCGCCAAGCGGCGCAGCAAACGGCCCAGCTCTGTCTTTCGATCAGGCAACGACATTGACGATCCTCTGCGGCACGATGATCACCTTGCGCGGAGCCTTACCTTCGAGCGCTTTCTGCACGAAGTCGAGGGCCAATACCGCTTTTTCGACCGCACCTTGGTCCGCGTCGCGGGCAATTGTCAAATCCCCCCGCTTCTTGCCGTTGACCTGTACCGGATAGGTAACTTCGTTGTCGACGACCAGTGCTGGATCGAAGACCGGCCACGGCCGTTCGGCGATCAGATCGGTGCCGCCGAGCGTTTCCCAGCACTCCTCGGCCAGATGCGGCATGACCGGCGCGATCAGATGCACGAGTATCTCCACGGCCTGCCGGCAAGCGCCATTCAGCGCCGCATCAGCCTTGCCTTCGGCCACATCGTTGAGCGGCGTGGTCAGCGCATTGGCCAGTTCGTAGATGCGTGCGATGGCGCGGTTGAAGGCGAGCTTTTCGATATCCTCGCCGACCGCCTTCAGGATCTTGTGCGCCGCCTTGGAGACGGCTGCCGCCTCGCCGGCATTGGCCGCCACCGGCTCGACGCCCGCCAGCGTCTCGGCGGCCGTCGACACCAGGCGCCAGATGCGCTGGATGAAGCGATGCGCGCCGGCGGCGCCATCGTCGGTCCATTCGACATCGCGCTCGGGCGGCGAATCCGACAGCATGAACCAGCGCGCCGTGTCGGCGCCGTAGCCGTCGGTAATGTCTTCCGGGCTCACCGTGTTCTTCTTCGATTTCGACATCTTTTCGAGCGGGCCGATCGTCACCGCCTCGCCGGTGGCGATGTCGATGGCGCGGCGCTTGCCGTCGTCGTCCTCCAGCCGCACTTCTGTAGGCGCCAGCCAGCGGCCATTCGACGCCGAGCCGACGCGATAGGTTTCGTGCACCACCATGCCTTGCGTGAACAGGCCCTTGAACGGCTCGGCCAGATCGACATGGCCGGTCTCGCGCATGGCGCGGGTGAAGAAGCGCGAATAGAGCAGATGCAGGATCGCGTGCTCGATGCCGCCAATATACTGGTCGACCGCCAGCCACTCATTGGCTGCCTTGGGATCGGTCGGCTCATACGCTCTGGGCGCCGTGAAGCGTGCGAAATACCACGACGAATCGACGAACGTATCCATCGTGTCGGTTTCACGACGCGCATCCTTGCCGCATTGCGGGCATTTGACATGGCGCCAGGTCGGATGGCGGTCGAGCGGATTGCCCGGCCGGTCGAAATCGACATCGTCGGGCAGCCTGACCGGCAGGTCGGCCTTCGGCACCGGCACCACGCCGCAATCCTCGCAATGGATCATCGGGATCGGGCAGCCCCAGTAGCGCTGGCGCGAAATGCCCCAGTCGCGCAGGCGGAAATTCACCTTGCGCTCAGCCATCGGCCGGTTGCCGATGGTCTTCTGCTCCAGCAGTTTCGCGACCTCGTCGAACGCCTGATCCGGCTTCATGCCGTCGAGGAAGCGCGAATTGATCATCACGCCGTCGCCGACATAGGCTTCATCGATGATCTGGAAGCTCCCTGGATTCTCGCCTTCCGGCATCACCACCGGGATCACCGGCAGGCCGTATTTGTTGGCGAAGTCGAGGTCGCGCTGGTCGCCGGACGGACAGCCGAAGATGGCGCCGGTGCCGTATTCCATCAGCACGAAATTGGCGACATAGACCGGCAGCGTCCAGCTGTCATCAAACGGATGAACGACGCGGATGCCGGTGTCGAAGCCCTTCTTCTCAGCCGTCTCCAGCGCCGCCACCGAAGTGCCCATATGGCGGACCTCGTCGATGAACTTGGCCAGCGCCGGATTGGTCTCGGCAGCCTTCCTGGCCAGCGGATGATCGGCGGCGACAGCCATGAAGGAGGCGCCGAAAATGGTGTCGGGCCTTGTCGTATAGACTTCCAGCTCATGCTCGCCGCCGATGGCGTCGGCCAGCGGCCAGCGAATCAGCAGGCCCTCGGAGCGGCCGATCCAGTTCTGCTGCATCAGTTTCACTTTTTCCGGCCATTCGGTGAGGCCGTCGAGCGAATCCAGCAGGTCCTGCGCGAAATCGGTGATCCTGAAGAACCACTGCGTCAGTTCGCGCTGTTCGACCAGCGCCCCCGAACGCCAGCCGCGTCCGTCGATGACCTGCTCGTTGGCGAGAACGGTCATGTCCTCCGGATCCCAGTTGACCTTGGAGGATTTGCGCGTCACCAGGCCCTTCTCGACAAAATCGAGGAACAGCATCTGCTGACGGTGGTAGTAGTCGACATCGCAGGTGGCGAATTCGCGCGCCCAGTCCAGCGACAGGCCCATGACCTTCAGCTGCTCGCGCATGGTGGCGATGTTCTGGTAGGTCCATTCCTTGGGATGGACCTTGTTCTGCATCGCCGCGTTCTCGGCCGGCATGCCGAAGGCGTCCCAGCCCATCGGGTGCAGCACGTTGAAGCCCTTGGCCCGCTTGTAGCGCGCCACCACGTCACCCATCGTGTAGTTGCGGGTGTGGCCGATATGGATGCGCCCCGACGGATAGGGGAACATTTCCAGCACGTAGTATTTCGGGCGCGGATCGTCATTGTGCGCTTCGAAAAGCTTCCTGGCGTCCCAGGCCTTCTGCCATTTGGGCTCTGACGCGCGCGGATTGTATCGTTCGGTTGCCATGGGACGTTTTTCACTTAAAAGCATGCGGACTGCGGGCGACAGCTCGGCAGTTCATTGGATATGGTCCGGGTGTTCACCATGGTTTGGCAAACCCGTCAACCATATGGGTCTCGCGTCGGTCAAAAACGCGGATCAAAACAGCGGGATTTGCATATGGGTGACGCCGTTCAGCAGTTTTTCGCGGTCAAGGCCAAGATCGCCGCCGCCGAGCGCGAAGCCGGCCGCGATCCTGGCGCGGTAACGCTGGTCGCGGTTTCCAAGACCTTTGACGCCGCTGACACAAGCCCGGTCATCGAGGCCGGCCAGCGCGTCTTCGGCGAAAACCGCGTGCAGGAGGCGCAAGGCAAATGGCCGGCGCTGAAGGAGGCTTTTGCCGACATCGAACTGCATCTGATCGGTCCGCTGCAGTCGAACAAGGCAAAGGAGGCGGTAGCGCTGTTCGATGTCATCGAGACGGTCGATCGCGACAAGATCGCCGTCGAACTCGCCAGGGAGATCGCCAGGCAGGGTCGCGCGCCGAAGCTCTATGTCCAGGTCAACACCGGCTCCGAGCCGCAGAAGGCCGGCATCGAACCGCGCGACGCGGTCGCCTTTGTCACCCGCTGCCGTGATGTCCATGGCCTCGCCATCGAAGGCCTGATGTGCATCCCGCCGGCCGACGAGAACCCAGGTCCTCACTTCGCCTTGCTGGAGAAGCTTGCGCATGAGGCCGGCGTCGCCAAACTGTCGATGGGCATGTCCGGCGACTACGAAACGGCGGTCGCCTTCGGCGCCACCAGCGTCCGGGTCGGCTCGGCGATCTTCGGCAGCCGCTGACACCGCGGACTTTAGGCCAATCTGGCAGCCTCGTTGTGCCAACACTAGAAACGAAACGTATCGTTCCTATTTGCTTGGTGTCATCACCATTCTCCTGGAGCTTCCACCATGCGTTACAACCAGCTTGGAAATACGGGGATGTTCGTCTCCGAACTCTGCCTCGGCACCATGACCTTCGGCGCCGCCGGCGAAAACGCCCAATGGGGCCTGATCGCCAGCCTCAACCAGAAGGGCGTCAACGAAATCGTTGCGCGCTCGCTGGCCGCCGGCGTCAATTTCTTCGATACGGCCGACGTCTACTCCTTTGGCGAGTCCGAGCGGCTGCTTGGCCAGTCGCTGAGGGATCTCGGCGTCGACAGGCAGAAGGTGGTCGTCGCCACCAAGGTGCACGGCGCCATGGGCGACGGTCCGAACCAGCGTGGCTCCTCACGCGGCCACATCATGGATTCGGTCGATGCCAGTCTCGAGCGGCTGCAACTCGATCATATCGATCTCTATCAGTTGCACGGCACCGACACGGTGACGCCGATCGACGAGACGCTGCGGGCGCTGGACGATCTGGTTGCCAGCGGCAAGGTCCGCTATGTCGGCGTCTCCAACTGGCAGGCCTGGCGCATCGCCAAGGCGCTCGGCATCGCCGACCGCAAGGGTTTTGCCCGCTTCGAGACCATCCAGTCCTATTATTCGATCGCCGGCCGCGATCTCGAACGCGAAATCGTGCCGCTCATCAACGAGGAGAAGCTTGGCCTGATGGTGTGGTCGCCGATGGCCGGCGGTCTGCTCTCCGGCAAATACGGTCCCGGCGCGCCGGGTAATGGCGAAGGCCGCCGGGCAAGCTTCAACTTCCCGCCGGTCAACGAGGAGCGCGCCTGGGCGGCCGTCGCCGTCATGCGCGAGATCGCCAAAAAGCACGATGTGAGCGTTGCCACGGTGGCGCTCGGCTATGTCCTGGCAAAGCCTTTCGTGATGAGCGTCATCATCGGCGCCAGCCGCATGGAGCAGCTCGAACAGAACCTTGCCGCCACCCAGTTGAAGCTCGACGCCGACGATCTTGTCCGTCTCGATGAGGTCAGCGCCCTGCCGGCCGAATATCCCGGCTGGATGGTGGAGCGCCAGGCCGCCGGCCGCCGCCCGGCGCCGTTCACGCCGAAAGCATAGCCGCCGCCAGCACAGACATCTCGGGAGCCCACGAACTCCCGAGAGCCGTCTCGCCTTAGGTCAGCCGCACGCTCTCGCCAAGAAAATCGAGAAAGGCGCGCACCCGCGCCGGCAGATGCCGGCCCTGGCCGACATAGACGGCGTGGGTGGCCTCCTCGTCGCCCGGATTGAAATCCTCGAGCAACCGCACCAGCCGGCCGGCCCTGATATCGGCTGCCACGTGCCAGCGCGCCAGCCGGGCAATGCCCGCGCCCGCCAGCGCCATCAGCCGCATTGCCTCGCCGTCGCTGACCAGCGTGTTGCCGGTGATCGGAACCATGATGGCGTTGCCGGCCGCATCGAGGAATGGCCAGCCGTCGAGATGCCGCACGAAACCGAAGCCCATGCGGTTGTGCCTGTCGAGATCGGCCGGTGTTAGAGGCGTGCCATGCGTCCGGAGGTAGGAAGGTGCTGCAACGACCGCCACCGGGCTTTGCCCGAGCTTGCGCGCCACCAGCCGTGATTCGCCGAGCGGCCCGGCGCGGATGGCGACATCGGCGCGTTCCGCCATCAGGTCGATGACACTGTCGGTCAGCACCAGATCGACCGAGATCTCGGGGTAACGTTCAAGGAAGCGTGGCAGGAGCGGGATCAGCCGGTGCACCCCGAAGGGAACGTAGGAGTTGACGCGCAGCCGTCCGCGTGGCGCCGCCCCTGCCGCGGCTTCCTGCTCGGCCGCCGCCATGTCGGCCAGGATGCGCAGACCGCTGTCGTAGAACGCGGTGCCTTCCGGTGTCAGTTGCAGTTTTCGCGTCGAACGGCTGACCAGCCGCGCGCCAAGCCGGGCCTCCAGCCGCGCGATCAGCTTGCTGACCGCCGACGGCGTCATGCGCAACGCGCGTGCCGCGGAAGAGAAACTACCTTCCTCGAAGACGCGCACGAACACTTCGATCTCGCCGGAGCGATTGATATCAGGCCTGGCCATTTGTGAATCTATTTCACAGAAAATGTGCCCGGCGCAAGTCTGGTTCACAATGCATGGCGACACGATCTTTCGGGTCGGGGCGCGGGACGGCGCTCATCCTCATCGAAGTGGAAATCGCCATGCCTCTTGCTCTTTACGCCCTCGCCGCCGGCGCCTTCGGCATTGGCGTCACCGAATTCGTCATCATGGGTTTGCTGCTCGACGTCAGCAAGGATCTCGGCGTCTCGATCTCGGCCGCCGGCCAGCTCATTTCGGGCTATGCGCTCGGCGTCGTCATCGGCGCGCCCTTGCTGACCATCGCCACCGGCAACTGGCCGCGCAAGACCGTGCTTCTGGCGCTGATGGCAATCTTCACGCTTGGCAATCTCGCCTGTGCCTTGGCGCCCGACTATTGGACGCTGATGGGCGCCCGCGTCATCACCGCCTTTGCCCATGGCACCTTCTTCGGTGTCGGTTCGGTGGTCGCCACCGGGCTGGTCGCGCCCAACAAGAAGGCCTCGGCGATCGCACTGATGTTCACCGGCCTGACCATCGCCAACATCCTGGGCGTGCCCTTCGGCACCTGGCTCGGCCAGGCCTTTGGCTGGCGGGCGACCTTCTGGGCGGTAACCGTGGTTGGCCTGGCGGCCTTCGCCGTCATCTTGGCTCTGGTGCCACGCAGCCAGACGGCGCCCGAAAAGAGCGACCTGCGCGCCGACCTCGCCGTGCTGCGCCGCACGCCCGTGCTGCTCGGCCTCGCCACCACCGTGCTCGGCTATGCCGGCGTCTTCGCCGTCTTCACCTACATTGCTCCATTGCTGACGCAGATCAGCGGTTTTGGCGAAGCAGCTGTGTCGCCGATCCTGCTCGTCTTCGGCGGCGGTCTCATCGCCGGCAATCTCGCCGGCGGCAAGGTCGCCGATCGCTGGCTGGTGCCGGCCGTGCTGGGCAGCCTCGTGGTGCTGGCCCTGGTGCTCGCAACCATGACCTTCGCCATCCACAGCCAGGTAATGGCCGTGATCTATGTCGGCCTGCTGGGTGCCGCCGCCTTCGCCACCGTGGCGCCGCTGCAGATGTGGGTGCTGGAAAAGGCGCAAGGTGCGGGCCAAAGCCTTGCCTCGTCCTTCAACATCGCCGCCTTCAATCTCGGCAACGCCGCCGGCGCCTGGCTTGGCGGCGCGGTGATCGCCCAGGGCTTCGGCCTGGGTTCGCTCACCTGGGTGGCCGCCCTGCTGCCGCTCACCGCACTCGCCGTGGCGGGACTGGCACTGCGTCTCGATCGCAGCCCTACGATCGGCGAGCCTCTCTCGGTCCGCTCATAACGCCGGCAAAACCGGATCGCCTTCGACATCCCTTTCCAAACCACCAGGAGCCACGAAAATGGACTATCGACGTCTCGGTGCATCGGGCCTGAAAGTGCCCGCACTCTCATTTGGCGCGGGAACCTTTGGCGGCGCAGGCCCGCTGTTCGGCGCCTGGGGCAACACTGACGCCAGGGAAGCGCGGCGGCTGGTCGACATCTGCCTCGAAGCCGGCGTCAATCTGTTCGACACCGCCGACGTCTATTCGAACGGTGCGTCGGAAGAAGTGCTTGGCGAAGCCATAAAAGGCCGCCGCGATGCGGTGCTCATCTCCACCAAGACCGCGCTGCCGATGGGCGACGGCCCGGCCGACTACGGCTCGTCGCGTTCGCGGCTGATCAAATCCGTGGACGACGCGCTGCGTCGGCTCGGCACCGATTACATCGACCTGCTGCAGCTGCATGCCTTCGATGCCGGCACGCCGATCGAGGAGGTGCTGTCGACGCTGGACGAGCTGGTGCGCTCCGGCAAGCTTCGCTATGTCGGCGTCTCCAACTTCTCAGGCTGGCAAGTGATGAAGTCGCTGGCACAAGCCGACAGGCACGGCTATCCGCGTTACATCGCGCACCAAGTCTACTATTCGCTGGTCGGCCGCGACTACGAGTGGGAGCTGATGCCGCTTGGCCTCGACCAGGGCGTCGGCGCGCTGGTGTGGAGCCCGCTCGGCTGGGGCCGCCTGACCGGCAAGATCCGCCGGGGAGCAAAACTGCCGGACAAGAGCCGGCTGCACGACACCGCCAGCTTCGGCCCACCGGTCGAGGATGAGCATCTCTACCGGGTCATGGATGCCCTTGACGCGGTGGCCGAAGAAACCGGCAAGACGGTGCCGCAGATCGCCATCAACTGGCTGCTGCAGCGCCCGACCGTGTCCTCGGTCATCATCGGCGCCCGCAACGAAGAACAGCTGCGCCAAAATCTCGGCGCCATCGGCTGGACGTTGACGCCGGAGCAGATCGGGAAACTCGACGTGGCAAGCGAAGTCACCGCGCCCTACCCATATTTCCCCTATCGCCGCCAGGAAGGTTTCGCCCGGCTTAACCCGCCGGCGGTCTAACACATCAGCCGTTCGGGATCGGGGTGTGTCAAGATTCAGGTCAGGCCGAGTCGAGAATGGTGGCTTCCGAGAACCGGAGCGGAGCGTACTTATAGTACGTGAGCACCGGAAGCGCAGGAAACCGCCATTCGCAGGCCGGCCTCACCTGAATATCGGCACACCCTAATGCAGCACAAACTCGCCGTCGACTTTGCGCCATTCGTTCGGCGCGATCAGCTTCTGATGCGTGTAGACAACCGAATGCAGGGGGCCGTCGAGCCTGGTCTTCCAGAACTCGATGAACCGGATCAGGACCGGAAACTTCGGAGCGATGTCGTAGTCCTGCCAGATGTAGCTCTGCAGCAGGTGCGGATGATCGGGAAAATGGTAAAGAATCTTGGCCGTGGTCAGGCCATATCCCCTAAGCATCAGGTCCATTTCGGAATGGTCGTGCATTGCAGTCCCCCTTGGACGATCCCTTGGTTGAGTCTCCGTTCCTCCCAACGCTGGATTGTGCGCGCCGTTGCTTAACTGTCTATTGATTTTTCCTGATCAAGAACGGGTTTTCCGCGCGAAAACATGCAGTTAGCAGCGGCATCGCCTGAGTGCTGACAGTCGGCGCAAGTCTGTCTGCGGCATCACGCCACGCGAATCCAACGTCTAATATTGCCGTAACGGAGGAACTGGTAATAATGCCGCCGAATTCGCGGCCGCGTCGCCGCGATCCCGCCGGCGTTTCAAGCCGGCGGATTGGTTCGGGAGGAAAGTGAAGAATGTCCGAGGTTCATGTCCATCGCGTCCAGCCGGCGTGGAAGAAAAACGCACTGATCGACAATGACACCTACCTGAAATGGTATGCCGACAGCGTCAAGAACCCGGACAAGTTCTGGGGCAAGCATGGCAAGCGCATCGACTGGTTCAAGCCCTTCAGCAAGGTCAAGAACACCTCGTTCGATGGCAAGGTCTCGATCAAGTGGTTCGAGGATGGGCTGACCAACGTCTCGTACAACTGCATCGACCGCCACCTGAAGAAGCGCGGCGACCAGACCGCCATCATCTGGGAAGGCGACAATCCCTACGACGACAAGAAGATCACCTACAACGAGCTTTACGAGCATGTCTGCCGGCTCGCCAATGTGATGAAAAAGCACGGCGTCAAGAAGGGCGACCGCGTCACCATCTATATGCCGATGATCCCGGAAGCCGCCTACGCGATGCTGGCCTGCACGCGGCTGGGCGCCATCCACTCGATCGTCTTCGGCGGCTTCTCGCCGGACGCGCTGGCCGGCCGCATTGACGACTGCAAGTCGACCTTCGTCATCACCGCCGATGAAGGCCTGCGCGGCGGCAAGCCGATCCCGCTGAAGGACAACACCGACAAGGCGATCGAGATCGCCGCCAAGGCCGGAACGAAAGTCGAAAAGGTAGTGGTTGTGCGCCGCACCGGCGGCAAGACCGGTTGGGTGGCCGGACGCGACGTCTGGTACCACGACGAGGTCGCGACGGTTAAGGCCGAATGCAAGCCGGAGAAGATGAAGGCCGAGGATCCGCTGTTCATCCTCTACACCTCAGGCTCGACCGGCAAGCCGAAGGGTGTGCTCCACACCACCGCAGGCTATCTCGTCTATGCCTCGATGACGCACCAATATGTCTTCGATTACCATGACGGCGACATCTACTGGTGCACCGCCGATGTCGGCTGGGTCACCGGCCACAGCTACATCGTCTACGGGCCGCTCGCCAACGGCGCCACCACGCTGATGTTCGAGGGCGTGCCGAACTATCCGTCGCAGTCGCGCTTCTGGGAAGTCATCGACAAGCACAAGGTCAACATCTTCTACACCGCGCCGACGGCATTGCGCGCGCTGATGGGCGCTGGCGATGCGCATGTCACCAGGACATCGCGCAAGTCGCTACGCGTGCTGGGTTCGGTCGGCGAGCCGATCAATCCGGAAGCCTGGGAGTGGTATTTCAACGTCATCGGCAACGGCAAGGTGCCGATCGTCGACACCTGGTGGCAGACCGAGACCGGCGGCATCCTGATCACCCCGCTGCCCGGCGCCACCGACCTCAAGGCAGGTTCGGCGACGCGGCCTTTCTTCGGCGTCAAGCCGCAGCTGGTCGACGGCGAGGGCAAGGTGCTGGAGGGCGCGGCCGACGGCAATCTGTGCATCACCGATTCCTGGCCGGGCCAGATGCGCACCGTCTATGGCGACCACGAGCGCTTCGTGCAGACCTATTTCTCGACCTACAAGGGCAAGTACTTCACCGGCGACGGCTGCCGCTGCGACGCCGACGGCTATTACTGGATCACCGGCCGCGTCGATGACGTCATCAATGTCTCCGGCCACCGCATGGGCACGGCCGAAGTCGAATCCGCACTGGTCAGTCACGACAAGGTTTCGGAAGCGGCCGTCGTCGGCTACCCCCACGACATCAAGGGCCAGGGTATCTACTGCTACGTCACGCTGATGGCCGGCGAACAGACTGGCGAGGAATTGCGCAAGGAACTGATTGCCCATGTCCGCAAGGAGATCGGCGCCATCGCTTCGCCCGACAAGATCCAGTTCGCGCCCGGCCTGCCCAAGACACGCTCGGGCAAGATCATGCGCCGCATCCTGCGCAAGATCGCCGAGGACGATTTTTCGGCCCTCGGCGACACCTCGACACTTGCCGATCCGGCCGTCGTCGAGGACCTGATCGCCAACCGGCAGAACAAGAAAAGCTGATGCAATCGACAGTCGCGATGGGTTCGGTCACCGAGCTTTGGCGCTATCCGGCGAGTTCGCTCGCCGGCGAACGCCTGGACGCGATTTCGATGGATCAGGAAAGCATCGACGGCGACCGCATGTTCGGTCTCGTCGATGCCACCGACAACGAAATCGCGCGGCCCGACCGCGATGCGAAATGGCACAAGGTGCCGCGCATCAGGACCCGGTTGTCGCCAACCGGCGAACTGGAGGTTGCCATTCGGGACGGCGACTGGCTGGCGGCACCGGGAGCCGCAAGCGATCGCGCCGTTTCCGCCTATCTCGGCTTCGCGGCCTCGATCCGGCCGTTTCGGAGGGAACACGCGGCGCCTGGTTATTCCGGACCGCTGACCGCCGAGCGTTACCGCAAGGCCCCGATCCACCTTTTGACCACGGCTTCGCTTGCACGGCTGAAGGCATTGCACCCCGAAGGCGTGCCCGATCCGCGACGCTTCCGCCCCAACATCGTCGTCGACATGGCGCCGGTCGAAGGATCGTTCCCGGAGACGGAATGGATCGGCCGCAAGCTGGCGATCGGCGATCTGCTCTTGACCATCTCCGAGCCGTGCCGCCGCTGCGGCTTCACCATCATCGCCCAGGATGGTTTCGACCACGACCCGGCCATCCTGCGCAATCTGGTCCGCTACAACGCGCACAATCTCGGCGTCTACTGCACGGTCGATCGACCGGCCCGCGTCGAAATCGGCGCGGCGATGCGATTCGTCTGATCACCGGTAGAGATCCGCCCGCGTCGGCGGCAAGCCGCTCGACCCCCGCGCACGCTTGGTGACGACGGTCTGGAAAATCTGCGCCGAGGCGCGTTCGAAGGTGATCGAACAGCCCGTCAGGTAAAGCAGCCACAGGCGTGCCTTGGCTTCGCCGACCTCGGCGATCGCCTCGTCAAAGCGGGCGTGCAGACGCTCCGCCCACAGCCTGCAGGTGCGGGCATAGTGCTCACGCAGGTTCTCGACATCGTAGACGAGGAAACCATGCGCTTCGAGATTGCCAAGCGTCATGCCGATCGTGTCGAGTTCGCCACCCGGGAAGATGTACTTGATCAGCGCCTTGTATTCCGGGCCCTTGCGCAGGGTCTTCTTCATGTCGCCCTTGCTGCGCCTTGTGATGGCGTGATGCAGATAGATGCCGCCCGGTTTCAGCAGCCGGTGGACAGCGGAGAAATAGGCGGCATGGTTTGCCAGGCCCAGATGCTCGAACATGCCGATGGACGATATTTTGTCGAAGGTGCCGGTGAGCTCCGCGTAGGACTTTATCTCGATAGTAATCTTGTCCTCCAGCCCCTCGGCGCGAATGCGCTCGCGGGCCAGCATTGTCTGGGCTTCCGACAGCGAGACGCCGTGGCCGATAACACCATAATTTTTCGCGGCATGGATCAGCATCGCGCCCCAGCCGCAGCCAATGTCGAGCAGTCTTTCGCCGGGCTTCAGCCGAAGCTTGCGGCAGATATGGTCGAGCTTGTCGACCTGCGCCTGATTGATGCCGTTGGCGAAATCCCTGAAGTACCCGCAGCTGTAGACCATGCGATCGTCGAGAAAGAGCCCGTAGAAGGCATTGGAGATGTCGTAGTGGTGCTGGATCGCCTCCTTGCTCGAGCCGCTGACGAACGGGTTGCGACCGGCGAGATCGACCCGCGATGCCATCTGCTTTCTCGAAAACAGTACCGCCGGCAGGTCGCGCACAAGCGCCAGTTTCGGCAATGCCTTCAGCTTCGTCCGCGGCTTGCCCGTCGAAGGCAGGGCATAGAAATCGAACAGCGATCCGTCCTCGATATCGACTGCCTTGGAAATCCACATTTCGATAAGGGTCGATAGGGACGGTCGGCGAACGATCTGCCAGACGATGTCCTGGTCGTTGATGGTCAGCACGGGCCCGTCTGCGGGACCGATCCGCTCGCCCGTCCACAACTTGACGGCAAAGCCCGGCTTCAGCGTTTCAACAACCGTTCGAACGATCCGCGCGGCCTTGTCGGTGGCGTCCATGCTTCCTCCCCAAAGCCAGAGCGCCAATGTTGTCCGTTTGCCCCCGGATCGCAAGCCACCCCGTCTGGCAGCCCATCTGGCCAGCCTGTCTGGCCAGCATGTCCGGAAAGACACACACCCGGCTTTTTGAGGGTGACGCCTTGCCATTTGCCAAATCAGACCCCATCATCTCTGTGTGTTCAACAAATCGAAAGGAGGTGATCCGATGTCGAGTGATTTCGTTTTCCAGAACGTGGCCTCAGCGGATTGCACTTTCGGGAAGCAGACTTCCCGTTAAGGCGCGAGATGCGCGGTAGGTGACCTCACGGGTCACCGCCATTGGCCGCGCCACGGACGGAAACACGGAAGGCCGCCGGCTTCGAGAGAAGCGGCGGCCTTTTCCTTTTGGACCAATAACCCGCGGAACTGTCCGCTGCTCAAAGACTCATTTGGTGACGGTGATCTTCTCGATGTTCTGGACGATGTCGTCGAACGCCTGCTTCAATTCCGTCCCTGTGGCCGCCTCGTAATAGTGCTTCAGCGACGACGTATCCGCCGTGGAGCAGTCCTGGAGCACGCTTTTTGCCTGGTCCCGTTCAGTCGCCGTCATGGTTGGATCGTTCAGATCGAAGCCGATCGTGAATATCTCGATGCCGACGCGCTTCATGTCGGCGCAAATGCCCTCGGCATTGTCGCGCGACATCTGGCCGGCATTCTGTGATTTTGGCGCGCCGCGCTCGCCGACGAAGGCTGTGTTGAACTGGCCGTCCGTCATCAGAGGATGGCGACCTTGGCGACTTTCCTCTTGTCGAAATTGGCGGGACCTGCACCCAGCCCGGCATTGACGATGGTCGAGCGCCACGAGGGTGAAAGCATGTAGTAGCCCCACTGCGCGGCGATACCGCCGGCGGTCACGCCAGCCGCGCTGAAATCATCGATCGTGTCGAGCAGTCTGTCCTCGTCGGCCGACAGCGGGATGAGGTCCGGCGTCGGGCAGGTTCTCATGTGATCGTCCCGATTGATTTTGGCCAGGTACTCCTTGCCGTTGCTGTCCCACCGCGACGTGGAAGGTCCGTCGGACGAAGTGTCGGCATAGCCATCCTTGTCCTTGCGTTCGGTGGCGCATTTGTCGGGCGCTGGTGTCACCGACACCGAAACCGGAGCATCCAAGGGTGGCGGCAGGTCCGGCCCACCCTTCTCCTCGACGAGGACACTGTCAGCAAGACCGCCAGTGTTCACAGCTTCGGCGTAGGGAACAATCGCCACACGCACACGCGGATTTCTCGGATCGATGTTGTTGTCCAGCAGATCCTTGACAGCCCCGGAAGCGGCAATCTGCAGGTCGCCGATCTTGTTGGTCTTGGCCCAGATGTTCGGCCCCATCGACCCGGTCACATCGAGCATCATCGCCACTTCGATGGTCTTGTCAGAATAGAGCGCCGTTGTGGAAGCAGCGACGCGCTTTATGTCACCCATGTTGAACATCGGGAAATACAGGGCGACATCGACATGGGCGTCCACCTGGACCGTCTTGGCGGTCCTGCTGACAATCAGCCTGTCGAGCACGATCTGATCAGCCTGCAGGATGCCTGCCTGGCTGTTGGCATCGAGAAAGGCCTGCACCGATCTGTTGGCATCGGCTTCCCTGATGACGCCGGTCGTCAGGTCGCGCGCCGTCGACGTGCCCGCGGCGTCGACCACGCCCTGCAGGCTCGATCTGGCATTGTAGAGCTGCGTTACGTTGACGGAAAAGCCAACGGCTAGCGCCAAGACCGAGGCGGTAAGGCTGAACAGGACTGCGAAATTTCCACCACGATGCCTGGCGAAGGCGCCAACCGCGTGAACAAGACCCCCGTAATTCCGCATCCTGCAGCCTCCACTCGCCTCGGCCTCGTCGCCGCGGGAAGGACAATGCAGGATTCCGGCCGGGTAACGCCGCTACGAGACAGAAGGCCAGCCGTTCGCCAACAACCTATTGTTTTTGTTAGGTTGAGAGCTGCGCAAAGGTGAATGACCGGTAAATAGAAAAATACTTTTCCGGCTTCGTTTACCAGCCGCTTACCATGATCGAGCCAAGGGATCACGCAATGCCCGATGACGTCCTGTAGCGGCACAGGGCTTCTGTGCCGAAGCGGACCAGCTGTCCAGAACCCGCAGTGCAAAAGTGATGCGCGAACCGACCGAAGCACACGCGTCCGGCTGCCGGGAATTAAGGTGTGTTGAGATTCAGGTCAGGCCGTGTCGAAAACGGTGGTTTCCGAGAACCGGAGCGGAGCGTACTTTTGGGTACGTGAGCACCGGAAGCGCAGGAAGCTGCCGTTTGCAGGCCGGCATCACCTGAATATCGGCACACCTTAGGCCAGCATCTGCGCGCTGACCGTCCTGTCGATGCCGTGATAGGGCGGATTGAACAGATTGCCTTCCTGTTCGTAGGTCCACACCTTGAAAAGGCTGAGCCGGTGCGGGCCGAAACTGTGCAGCAGCGGCACGTCGGTGGCGTCGCGGCCGCGCGCGATGACGACGCGGCCGACCCTCGGCGTGTTGTGACGAGGATCGAACGCGTACCATTTGCCGTCGAGGAACACTTCCAGCCATGCCGAGAAATCCATCGGCGCCGGATCGGCCGGCACGCCGATGTCGCCGAGATAGCCGTTCACATAGCGCGCCGGAATGTTCATGCAGCGGCAGAGCGTGATCGCCAGATGAGCGAAGTCACGGCAGACGCCGACGCGCTCCTCATGCGCCTGTGCCGCGGTGCGGGTCGAACGCGCATAGCCGTAGCCGAACGAGAGCCGGTTGTGGACATAGTCGACGATCGCTTGCACCCGCGCCCAACCCGAGGGGACATGGCCGAAAAGCTGCCATGCCAGGCCGCTGAGGTGATCGGTCTCGCAATAGCGGCTGCCGAGGAGATAGCCGAGCACCTCGTCGGGCAGTTCCGCCACCGGCACTTCCCTGGCCAGCGTGTTGACTTCGTCGGTCTCGCCGCTGTCCTCGACGACCGCGTCATAAAGGATGCGAAAACCGCCGGCGGGCGCGGTGAAGCGGCGGCAGCCATTGCCGTAGAGATCGTGGTAGAGCCTGGTCGACACCGCAGGCGACGTCAGCACCCGCGTCTGCCGCTTTATGTCGGCCTGCCTGTCCTTGTGGATCTCGAGCAGCGAAATCACCGGGGTGGCCGCGGTGCACTCAATGGCGATTTCGTAGCCGAGCCGGATCAGCATCGCAGTCCCCCTTCGATCGTCGTGGAAAACAGTTTTGCTCAAACGCGAGAGGACGTACTGTGGTTCCCTGGGACTATCGAAAAGGTGGCCCTCGCGCCTTCCCATACCGACGCCGCGACGTTAGGTTCGGCGACCGCCATAAGCGCTCCCCCAATTCAAGGAAAACCATGTTCGCAGGCAAGAAATTCGCGGCCTTCCTCTTCGATATGGATGGCACGCTGCTCAATTCGACCGCGGCCGCGGAACGCGTCTGGAGCAATTGGGCGATGGGGCACGGCCTCGACGTGGCGACTTTCCTGCCAACGATGCATGGCAGGCGCGCCATCGAGACCGTCCGCCGGCTGGCACTTCCCGGGGTCGACCCACAGCACGAGGCGAACGAGATTACACGGGCCGAAATCGCCGATGTCGAAGGGGTCAATGCCATCGCCGGCGCCGCGGCATTCCTGGGTGCGCTGCCGCCGGATCGCTGGGCCATCGTAACATCATCGCCGCTCGCGCTTGCGCTGGTGCGGATCGAAGCGGCGGGCATCCCGCGTCCGGCGACAATGGTCACGGCGGAAGACGTGGTTCACGGCAAGCCTGCTCCCGACTGCTTCCTGTTGGCGGCCGAACGGCTTGGCTTCGACGCCCACGACTGCGTGGTTTTCGAGGACGCAACGCCGGGCATCCAGGCGGGCGAGGCGGCCGGCGCCACGGTGGTGGTGATCACCGCGACGCACCAGCACAAGATGGACACGCCGCACGAAACCATTTTTGACTACAGCAACCTGACGGCGGTCGCCGACGCCCAGGGCCAGCTTGGTCTGGAGCAGATACGAAGCGCGGCGGCTTCCTGAAGCGCGTCGAGTTGAAACGGATTCAAGCGACGCGCTTTAGGCCTTCTTGTTGTGCATGTCGTTATCGCAAAACCGAGGCCACTTTTGCGCGACATGCATTAGAAATCGCTGGTCAGGCCCTTGACCTCCCAGTCGCCGTAGCGGCCGGGTTCCTTTCCGCCACGGCCGCCGATTTCCTTCGGCGTCGCGGCCTCCTTCTCCAGATATTTCACGCGCCTTGCTTCGGCTTCCGCGAGCGCACGGCTGGCCTCCGGCGTCAGCGCTTTTGGCTGGATGTCATGGCCAAGGTCGGCATCGGTTTTACTGGTTTCGTCGTTCATGCGATATGTCCGGCGGATTGAAACAGGAACTGGCGTTTCCCATCATATAGCGATGACCTCGCAACGATCGACCCCTTTTCACCGCCACAGGGACAGGAGCAGACGATGAACACACTCCGCACCGCCATGCTGCTTGCCGCGATGACGGCACTGTTCATGGGCGTCGGCTTTCTGATCGGCGGATCGGGCGGCATGATGATCGCGCTGGTCATTGCCGCCGGCACCAATCTGTTCAGCTACTGGAACGCCGACAAGATGGTGCTGTCGATGAACCGCGCCGTTGAAGTCGACGAAAAGAACGCGCCCGAATATTACGCCATCGTTCAGTCACTGGCCCAACAGGCCGGCCTGCCGATGCCGAAGACCTATCTGATCGACAATCCGCAGCCAAACGCCTTCGCCACCGGCCGCAACCCGCAGAACGCCGCTGTTGCCGCCTCCACCGGCCTGCTGCAGCGGCTGAGCCATGAAGAGGTCGCCGCGGTGATGGCGCACGAACTCGCCCATGTGCAGCACCGCGACACGCTGACGATGACCATCGTCGCCACCTTTGCCGGCGCCATCTCGATGCTTGGCAATTTCGCCTTCTTCCTTGGCGGCAATCGCGACAACAATCCGTTCGGCTTTGTCGGCGTGCTGGCGGCGATGATCGTGGCGCCCTTTGCGGCGATGATCGTGCAGATGGCGGTCAGCCGCACCCGCGAATACGAGGCCGATCGGCGCGGTGCCGAAATCTGTGGACACCCGCTCTGGCTGGCGTCCGCCCTTGACAAGATCGCTCGCGGCGCCGAACGCATTCCCAACCCCGATGCCGAGCGCAATCCGGCAATGGCGCATCTCTTCATCATCAATCCTCTTTCCGGCGAGCGCATGGACAGTCTGTTTTCCACCCACCCAAGCACCGAAAACCGCATCGCCGCCTTGCAGGCGATGGCGCGCCAGATGGAAGGCAGCGACACTCGAGTCGCACCACGCCAGGCCCCGGCGCCCCGGCAGCCGGACGAACAGCCGCCGTCAGGCCCATGGGGCCAGGCAGCGCGACCTGAACAGCCTGCGGAATCGGCTGAACCGAAGCCCAATCCATGGGGGCGCAACCCGACCGGGCCCAAAGGCCGGTGGTCGTGAGCGTGGCGGGCAGAGGACCTCGACGCACAGTTTCAGGCGATCAGGAACACAAGGATGGCGGCGACTTCGTTGCCGGTCTCGCCGCCCGCAAGGCGGCGGCGCGCCTGCTTGCCGCAGTTATCGACGCCAGGACGCCGCTCGACGGGCTCACCGACCACGAGAACGGCCATCCGCAGTACAGAGCGCTCGACCTGCGCGATCGCGGCCTGGTGCGTGCCATCCTGGTCACCGCACTGCGCTATCGCATGACCATCACCGGGTTGCTGGCGCGCCGGCTGGAAAAGCCACTGCCGCCCAACGCCACCGCGCTGTCGCACATATTGCACGTGGCGGCGGCACAGATCCTGTTCCTCGACATTCCCGACAGCGCCGCCGTCGACCTGGCGGTGACCCACGCCAAATCAGATCCGCGCACGGTGCGTTTTTCCGGCCTGGTCAACGGCGTGCTGCGCACGCTCGCGCGCGCCAAGGAAACGGAGTTGCCTGCCGCCCTTGCCGCCACCGACGAAGCGCCCAAATGGTTCTCCGACCGGCTGAAGGCTGCCTACGGTAATGAAAAGGCCAGGCAGATTCTCGCAGCACATCGGCACGAAGCGCCGGTCGATTTCTCGGTCAAGGCCGATCCCGAACTGTGGGCCGAGCGGCTCGGCGGCATCGTTCTGCCGACCGGCACAATTCGGGTGGAAAAGCTTGCCGGGCCCGTCACCGAATTGCCCGGCTTTGCCGACGGCGCCTGGTGGGTCCAGGACGCCGCCGCCAGCCTGCCGGCGCGGCTGTTCGGTGATGTCAGGGGACTTCGCGTTGCCGATCTCTGCGCCGCTCCCGGTGGCAAGACCGCGCAGCTCATTCTCGCCGGCGCCAATGTCACCGCCATCGACACGTCGAAGAACCGGCTGGTGCGGCTGACGCAAAATCTGGACCGCCTCGGCCTGTCCGCCGACATCGTCCAAGCCGACCTCACCAAATACGAGCCGAAGGAATTGTTCGACGCCGTGCTCCTCGACGCGCCCTGCTCGTCGACCGGCACGGTGCGGCGACATCCCGACGTGCCATGGACCAAGACGGCGGCCGATGTTGAAAAGCTGGCCGACCTGCAACGCAGGCTGCTCGCCCGCGCCGTCACCCTGGTAAAACCCGGCGGCAAGATCGTCTTTTCCAACTGTTCTCTCGACCCGCTCGAGGGCGAGGACCTCTATCGCGCCTTTCTGGCCGGGACGGCTGAAATAGCCGACGATCCGCTGCAGCAAGGCGAGATCGCAGGCATCGATCCGTTCCTGACGCCGCAAGGCACATTGCGCACCACGCCCGCCGATCTGGACCTCGGCGCGCCGGAACGCTCGGGCCTCGACGGCTTCTTCGCCGCCCGCATGCGCAGAGCCGGCTAAATATTTAACCACCGGGATTTATTGACTTTTTTAGGGAGAGTCGGGGGCGGGACCGGGTGAGCCGGCGCCGTCCGATGGAATTCGCCTTCGCACGAGTCGTGCAATCATGTAGACTTGCGCCGGGGTAGAGGACGATCAGGAGGGGATTTGGCACTTGCTGCCAGCAACACGACGCGTCTGTGGACGCTTGTCGCGAAGGAGTTCTGGCGCAAGACGCGTCGGCGCTTGCGTGCCGGGCCGATCTATCGTTGGCGCTATTCCGGCCGCACGCCCGAACGTGTGCTGATCGCACCGCCGGACCTGCGTCTGGCCGACCCGCAGATCGCGCTCGAGATCTACTACGGCCGTTATCCCCTGTCGGGGCATCTGGTCGAGACCGGCGGCAAGTCGCCCTTCCAGATCAACGTGCCCAACCATGGCTGGCAAAAGACGCTGCACGGCTTTCGCTGGCTGCGCCACATGCGCGCCGCTGGCACCGAGCTCGCCGCCGCCAACGCTCGCGCGCTGGTCTCCGACTGGATCACCATCCATGGCAGCCATATTTCCGGCATCGGCTGGGAGCCCGGCACGACGGCCAAGCGCATCATCGCCTGGCTGCAGCATTCCTCGGTCGTGCTGCAGGGCGCCGAATTCCCCTTCTACCGCGCCTTCCTGAAGACGCTTGCCGTCCAGATCCGCTACCTCAGGTCGATGGCGCGCGAAATGCCGGATGGCAAGGACAGGCTGCGCGCCCGCATCGCGCTGGCCTTCGCCGCCCTGTCCTTGCCGGCGCCGGCATCGGCGCTGCGCGGCGCCACCCGCAACCTCGCCGCGGAGCTCGACCGCCAGATCCTTGCCGATGGCGGTCACATTTCACGCAATCCGATGGTCGTCCTGGAAATCCTCGCCGACCTTTTGCCGCTGCGCCAGACCTATGCCAACCAGGCCGAAACGCCGCCGCAGGCCCTCATCGGCGCCATCGACCGCATGCTGCCGGCGCTGCGCTTCTTCCGTCATCAGGACGGCAGCCTCGCCCGCTTCAACGGCATGGGCGCCACCATCCACGATCGCATCGCCACCATCCTGCGTCACGACGACACCGCCGGCTCGCCGCTGCTGCATGCCCCGCATTCCGGCTATGAGCGCCTGTCGATGGGCGGCGTCACCGTCATCGCCGACACCGGCCTGCCGCCGCCGGTCGACGTGTCCAATGCCGCGCACGCCGGATGCCTCGCCTTCGAACTGTCGTCCGGCCGCCAGCATTACATCGTCAACGCCGGCATCGACACCTATGGCGTCGCCGAGTTCCGGCCGCTGGCGCGCGCCACCGCCGCGCACTCGACCGCCACCATCAACGATACCTCGTCGGCACGCTTCAGCCATTCGTTGCGTGTCAACGACCTGCTCGGCTCACCATTGATCGGCGGGCCGCAGCAGGTGCAGTGCAAGCGCACCGACCAGAAAGGAATTCAAGGTTTCATCGCCCGCCATGACGGCTATGTCCCGCGCTTCGGCTTCCTGCATGAGCGCGAGCTGAAACTGTCGCAGAATGGCAACGTGCTGGCCGGCAGGGACCGCTTTCTGCGGCCCGGCAATGCGGCGATCCGCAACAATGGCCGCGACTTCGTCACCATCCGCTTCCACGTCCATCCCGACGTCAACCTGCTGCAGGACGAGCACGATCGGCTGGTCCTGGCCGGTGATCAGGCCGACACCTGGGTGTTCACCTCCAGCGAAGTGGTGCCGGAGGTCGAGGAATCGATCTATTTCGCCGGCCTTGGCGGCCCGCGCCGCAGCCGCCAGATCGTGCTTGCCTTCAAAGCCTCGGACGTCGCCGAAGTCCATTGGCAGCTGACACGCACCAGCATCGCCGGCTATCCCGAGAACAACTGATCTGGCGCGCGAAAACAGTCGGCTCGCTCAAGCCTGTGGCGAGATACCGAAGGCGTCATAGGTGCTGAGCGATGGCGGGCCGGCGAAGGCGAAGCGGATCTTGTCGACCATCGCCGCCGCTTGGCCGCTGCGGTCATAGCGCTCTGCGTCCTCGACGGTGCTCCATATGGTGATTGCCATGAATGTGTCGCGCGCTTGATGCTGCTGCAGCAGCACTGCGCTGATATTGCCGTTTGCGGCGCGGATAGCGGGGATCGCCTCGGTTTCATAGATCGCCCGCAATTGCTCCGTCGCTTCCGGCAACGCTGTGAACTGGCCAATACGGCCAAATGCCATCAGTTTCCTCCATTGACGAGAAGAGGAGCCTATATCCGGGGCCGGCAAATTACATATGAAACCGTCGAATGACGCGCGACGCTTGATTTCCGGGCCTCATGTGCTACGGCGCGGGCACACACCACACCAGCCGTGAAAGGCCGCCGCCCATGGCCGTCGCCGCCAAGAACATTCCAGCACCTGACCTCGTTCCGGTGCGTCGCGCCCTGCTCTCCGTCTTCGACAAGACCGGGCTGATCGATTTCGCCAGGGCGCTGGCGGCTGCCGGCGTCGAACTGGTCTCGACCGGCGGCACGGCAAAGGCGATCGCCGAGGCTGGCCTGGCGGTGCGTGACGTCTCCGAGCTCACCGGCTTTCCCGAGATCATGGATGGCCGCGTCAAGACCTTGCATCCCAGCGTGCATGGCGCACTGCTTGGTGTGCGCGACGACCCCGAGCACTCGGCTGCGATGCGCAAATACGGCATCGAGCCGATCGATCTCGTCGTTTCCAATCTCTATCCCTTCGAGGAGGTCCGCCGCTCCGGCGCCGACTATGCCGCGATTGTCGAGAACATCGACATTGGCGGCCCGGCGATGATCCGCGCCTCGGCCAAGAACCATGCCTATGTCGCCATCGTCACCGACCCCGGCGACTACGCCTCGGTGCTGAGCGCGCTGGAGATGAACATCGGCTCGCTGTCGCTGGATTTCCGCAAGAAGCTGGCGGCCAAGGCCTTTGCCCGCAGCGCCACCTATGACGCGGCGATCTCCGGCTGGTTCGCCGAGGCGCTCGTGATCGAGCATCCGATGTGGCGCGCCTTTGGCGGCAGGCTGGTCGAGGTGATGCGCTACGGCGAGAATCCTCACCAGAGCGCGGGTTTCTACGTCAATGGCGACAAGCGGCCGGGCGTCGCCACGGCACGCCAGCTGCAGGGCAAGCAGCTCTCCTACAACAACATCAACGACACCGACGCCGCCTTCGAACTGGCTGGCGAATTCGATCCGAACCGCTCCGCCGCTGTCGCCATCATCAAGCACGCCAACCCGTGCGGCGTCGCCGAGGGCTCGTCACTGAAGGCAGCCTACGCCAAGGCGCTCGCCTGCGATCCGGTCTCGGCCTTCGGCGGCATCGTCGCCATGAATCGCACCCTCGATGCCGAGGCGGCGGAAGAAATCGTGAAAACCTTTACCGAGGTGATCATCGCACCCGACGCGACCGACGAGGCCGCCGCAATCGTCGCGGCGAGGAAGAACCTGCGCCTGCTGGTCACCGGCGGCCTGCCAGACCCGCGCACGCCTGGCACGACGGTCAAATCCGTCGCCGGTGGCATCCTCGTCCAGGGCAGGGACAATGCCGTGGTCGACGACCTTGAGCTGAATGTGGTGACCAAGCGCGCACCGACAGCGGCCGAAATGGCCGACCTGAAATTCGCCTTCCGTATCGCCAAGCACGTCAAGTCCAACGCCATCGTCTACGCCAGGGACGGCGCCACCGTCGGCATCGGCGCCGGCCAGATGAGTCGGGTCGATTCCTCGCGCATTGCCGCGCGGAAGGCGCTCGACGCGGCCGAGGCGGCGGGCCTTGCCGAACCGCTGACCAAGGGCTCGGTTGTCGCCTCCGACGCGTTCTTCCCCTTCGCCGATGGATTGCTGTCGGCGATCGAAGCCGGCGCCACCGCCGTCATCCAGCCCGGCGGCTCGATGCGCGACGACGACGTGATCGCCGCCGCAGACGCGCACGGCATCGCCATGGTGTTTACCGGCGTGAGACACTTCCGGCACTAGCTGCCGGCAGAGAGATGTTTGAGAATTCGCTCCGCTGAGTCGGATGGCGTGGTTTTCGAGAACCGGAGCGGAGCGGACATGCAAGTCCGTGAGCACCGGAAGCGTAGAAAACCGGGCCAGCCGGCCGGCGGAGTAGAATTATCGAACGTCTCTCATTCCACCGGCTGGTCCGCCGGATAGGGCGTCCTGATCAGGATCGCCATGCCGATGCCCAGGAACAGGATGATCACCGCCATGCCGAGCCGCGCCGAGTCGCTGACGGCAGTGATGGTTGCCACCAGGAACGGCGCCAGGAAGCTGGTTGCCCGCCCGGCCAGGGCATAGATGCCGAAATAGCGGCCGGATTCCGCCGCCGTGACGCTGCGCGCCATGTAGGAGCGCGACGATGCCTGCACCGGCCCGAAGGCCAGGCCGATCAACAGGCCGTACAGGATATAGGCCTTTTCAGCCGCCGTGCCGAACAGGCCGCCCGAATCGGCCGTCGACAGCTGTATCAGACCGAGCAGCGTGAAGCCCGGACCGGTCGAGACGACGCCGACGGTGGCGATGGACAGCATGACCAGCGCAATCATCACGACCACCTTGGAACCGAGCGCGGTGTCGAGGCGCGCCGCAACCCAGCAGCCCAGGATGGCGACGACATTGAGGATGATGCCGAACATGCCGATCTCGGTGATCGACCAGTGGAACATCGCCGCCGCGAAGGTGCCGCCCAGCGCCAGCAGCGCGTTGACGCCGTCCTGGTAGATCATGCGGGCGACGAGGAAGCGGAAGATGCCGCCACGCTGGCGCACCTCGGCCAGCGTCGATTTCAGCTCTGAAAGGCCTTCGCGCACCGCCGGCCCGATCGGGATGCCCTTGATGGCATCCGGCGTGAAGAAGAACATCGGCAGGATGAACAGGAAGTACCAGCCGGCCGACAGTGGCCCGGTGGCGCGCGCGTCCTCGCCGAGTTTCGGATCGAGCCCGAACAGCGGGTCGAGGCCGATGATCGTCTTGCCGGTCTCCGGCGAGCCGGCCAGGCAGGTGACGACGAAGATCAGCGCGATCATGCCGCCGAGATAACCGAGGCCCCATGCGATGTTGGAGATGCGGCCGATTTCGCTTTTCGGCACCAGGCGCGGCATCATCGAATCGTTGAACACGGTCGAGAATTCCGCCGCCACCGAAGCCAGCGAGAACAGCGCCACGATGAGGAACAGGTTGGAACCGGGGGCCGCGAACCACAACAGGCAAAGGCTGGTAATCTTGATCGCGGCGAAGAACGCGATCCATGGCTTGCGCGGGCCGGTCTGGTCGGCGATCGAGCCGAGGATCGGCGACAGCACGGCGATGACCAACCCGGCCGCGGCAATGCCGTAGCCCCAGACTGCCTGGCCGGTATTGGGATCGCTCGCCATGCGCGAAACGAAATAGGGGCCGAAGATGAAGGTGGTGACGACGGTGAAGAACGGCTGCGCCGCCCAGTCGAAGAACATCCATCCCCAGATGCCGCGCCCGGACGCACGCTGCACGGTTACCTCGGCCATGTCCCCTCCTCAGCATCCGCTCCGCCCGCGTCGCGCGCCATGTCTGCATCTTTTTTCGTGATGGTGCAAACGAACAAGCATGGCGCCGCCCCTCATTGCTCTGCCGGTGTCCAGCCGATAGATGGGTAACACTTTGAACCGGATACATGGGTTAC
>NZ_JBWKME010000115.1:0-92374 GCF_056431085.1 Mesorhizobium waitakense
CGTGCCGATGTTCACATGAGGCTTGTTACGCTCGAATTTACCTTTTGCCATAGTCTCTTTCCTTGGACGGCCTGGACCTTCAGTTCAGTCGAATGCGGGGCGATTAGCGACAAAGGCCAAAAAACACAAGCGTCTTTTGGCCGGGTGCCGTCTCACTCAGTCCGAACCATTGATCCGATTGCGGGGATGTGGCGCTGATATAGGAAGGGGCGAGACGAAATGAAATGGGTGGCAGGCGGATCGATCGAAGCCGCCACGGCGCTGTCTTGCCTGCCATCCGTGTCTGATTCACCGACGGTTCATGGCCCATTGCGGTCGTCATCGAGGTCTGATTTCTTCGCCGGATGCATTTCATCCCGACCGCCATCCGCGGCCCCCTGTTCATGATCGTCTCGACCGGGTCGTATCTCGTCAACGATACGATGATGAAACTCGCGACGTCGGGCCTGCCGTCCTACGAAGTGCTGTTTCTGCGCGGTGCGGCGGCAACGCTCTGGGGTTTCCCGCTGTTGTTCGCGCTGGGCTACGGCAAGCAGATTCCGCTGATCTTCGACAGGCACGTGCTGCGCAGGAACCTGCTCGAGCTGGCGGCGATCCTCTGCTACGTGGTGGCGCTCGCCAACATGCAGATCGCAGATTCGACGGCGCTCGGTCAGATCACGCCGCTGTTGATGCTGGTCGGCTCCTCGATCCTGTTCGGCGAGCGGATCGGCGGCCAGCGCATGGCGCTGATCGGGCTCGGCTTCATCGGCGCGCTGATGGTGGCGCAACCGACCATGCAAGGCATTTCGGTCTACGCCTTGCTGGCGCTCGGCAACGCGACGCTGTCGGCGGCACGCGACCTTGCCGGCAGGCGGGTTACGGCCGAGGTGCCGGGGATGATCGTGGCGATCTCCGCCGTCGTGGTGGTGCTGATCGGCTCCGGTGCCGCGCATCTGGTTTCCGAACGCTGGGTCATGCCCGAGGCGCGCCATCTGCTGCTGATGGCAGGCGCCGGATTTTTCCTGATCTTCGGCCACTTCTTCATCTTCATGGCCTACCGCGTCGGGCCGACCAGTGCGGTAGCGCCGTTCTACTATTGCTTCACCGTCTGGCGGTCATTTCGGGCCTGTTGGTGTTCGGGCAATTTCCGAACGCGCTCGCTGTTTGCGGCATCCTGCTGGTGGTGGGCAGCGGACTTGCCATCGTCTCGCTGGACCAGCGCAAGCGCCGGCTGACGGTCGTCGCCTAGCCCTACCCAAGCAGGCCAAGCGGACGCTCACCTGCGTCTTTCAGCGCGCTGTTGCCGAGCCGAAAAAGATCGTCTAATCGGCGAAGACCGCCCAATCCAAGACGCCATGATCAATCAGCCAAGGGAGTTTCCCCATGACGGATTTTGACCAGAACAAGAACTCCGACGCCGAACACAAAGCCGCCATCCGCAAGTCGCTTGTCGGCTGGGCGGTGTTCATCGCGGGAACGCTGATCTTTTTCGCCGCAGCCGACGCAGTGCTGATGCCATAGGTCGCGTACCGGCCCGAAGCTGGTGCTCAGCAGAAATTCGAAATTTCAGACGATCCGGTCGGCCCCTGGAGCGGTTCATCGTTTCACGGAAACGCAGACCGCTCTACCACTTTACGCCCGTCCTCCGCTGAACTGGTGGTAGGCCCACAACACGACCACCGCGCCGATCACGGCAACGATCAGGCTGTAGATGTTGAGGCCGGTGACGCCCGACGCACCGAAGGCGCTGAAGATCAGGCCGCCGACAATGGCGCCGACGATGCCGAGCACGATGTCCATCAAAATGCCCTGGCCGCTCTTGTTGACGATCTTGCTGCCCAGGAAGCCGGCGATGACGCCGAGTATGATCCAGCTGATGATTGACATTTTTTCCTCTCCATCCACCCGCCAGCCAAACATTTTCATAGGATTGTCAAAAGCTCAAGCCAGCTTGAAATTCCGCCCGCATGCCCCATTGTTGAGGTGGGGTTGGGCTGGTCGTTATGGAGGATCCACTATGGGACTTTTTGACAACGCCGTTCCCGGCGGCAACATCACCAAACCGCTGATGATCGCGCTTGGCGCGCTGCTGGTCGGAAAAATGCTGAGCGGCAGAAGTGCCGAACAACCGGACCAGAGCGAGACCCCGGCCCCGACCGGACCTGCTCCCACCGGAACGACCTCCGCCGACGGCGGCCTGCTCGGCGGATTGGGCGGCCTGCTCGACAAGCTCAGGGATGCCGGCCACGGCAATGTCGCCGACTCATGGGTCGGCACAGGGCAGAACCAGTCGATCAACGCCAATGATCTCGGCGCCGCGCTGGGGCCGCAGGTCATTCACGAGATCGCGCAGCGGACGGGGATGGACGAGCAGGAACTGCTCAAGCAGCTGTCCACGGCCCTGCCCGGCGTCATCGACAAGCTGACGCCGAACGGCCAGGTGCCGCAGCAGCATCAGGTTGCGTCCGCGTTCAACAGCTAGCGCGGGCGCAGACATCTACACAGTGGAGGAGCGCTGCGCGGCTTGCCGCGCGGTGTTTCGACTTGGAGATCGTGCGGACGAAGGTCTGTCTGGGTGAACACTCCAAGGTCAAACCGTCACCCTGAAGGACCGATTTTTGACCCGGAGCAGACTCTCGCAGGCGAAGATGCACATGATCGCTTTGCGCCGCATCTCGGGCACTACGACGGTCCCGTCCATTCACCAAAAGCGGACATCGATGGAGCAGAGGCAACAGACAGCTTTGCGCCAAGTCTGGTCGTTCGTGGCGCAATCCCAAGCGGACATTTCATTTTTCCCGGCAACGTCGAACTGCCACAATGCGGAGCACTGTCGTCCCGAACTTGTACGCTATCCTCGCGCGTGATATCGATACTGATGCGTGGACTGCTGATACTTGTCGTATTGGCGCTTGTCGCGACCAATGCAGCGGCGGGCGACTTGTTGTTCGACGCCATAGCTGCCGGCGACAAAGTGGGTGTCGAGCAAGCTCTCGCGAGTGGCGCCGACGTTGACACCCGGGCACGCGACCAAGCAACCCTTCTCATAGCTGCAGCACTCGACAACCAGCCGGAAATCGCTGAATTCCTGCTGGGCAAGAGTGCCGACGTCATGGCGCGCAACTCGGGCGGCTTCACCCCACTTCATGCGGCGGCCTTCTCGGGCAGCCTGCCGATCGCCAAGCTGCTGCTGGAAAAAGGCGCGGTGCTCGACGATTCCGCCAACAAGGCGGGTGCTACGCCGTTGTTGGTGGCCGGCGAGGAAAACCACGTTGAACTGGCCGAATTCCTTATTGCGAAAGGTGCCGATGTGAACCATCCCGAGGGCCATGGCTACATGCCGACAACGCGCGCATTCTGGAAGGGCAACACTGATATCATACGACTGTTCAAACGCCATGGTGCTACTTGCCAAGCTAAGATCCTTGGCGAAGCGGACGCGGCGAAGTGCGCCGAAATCCACGATTAACGGAGGATGCAGATGAGCACGATGAATAAGTCACGACTGGTTCGGAATTTGGGGGCGGTTGCCCTGGTCGCGATAGCTGCGGTCGCCGGCGCGGGATCGGCCTGTGCCGACGATTCGGTAAACACCGGCTATTTCGGCGGTGTGGCGATCATGGGCTACGACACGGTCGCTTACTTCACTGACGGCAAGGCCGTGAAGGGATCCGAAGAGTTCACTTATGACTGGCTGGGGACACCCTGGCATTTCGCCAGCAAGAAACACTTGGAAATGTTCATGAGCGAACCGGTCAAGTACGCTCCTCAGTATGGCGGCTACTGTGCTGCCGAAGTCGTGGGCGGAGGGGTCACGATCAATGTCGATCCGGAAGCATTCAAGATTATCGACGGCAAGCTCTACCTGATCTACGACGTCGGCAATGCGGACCACTTCGCCGCGCATGCAGCTGAAAATATACCGAAAGCCGATGCCAACTGGCCGAAGGTGGCGGCCAATTTGGAGCTCGACAAGTATCACTGAGACGCGTGCATCTACTGAACCACCGCGAAGTGGAATACCTTGCTTGAGTTGACGAAGGAATAGCCACCGCCTCCATCGTCGCTGCGTTTATAGACAGGTCCGCAGTCGGGGCGCCCGAACATATTTTCACTCTGCTCGCACAATAGGTCGCCATCGACAAAGACGGTCTCGGTGAGTAGTCGCGTCGTCGAACGGAACGCGGCCTTGCCGTCCTTTCCGACCTGCAGGATGGCTGGCTGAAGACCGGGCTCAAGTTGACCTTGCAACGTATGGCCAAGGACAAGGGAGTTAATCTCGTCTCCCTTCAACTGGTCGTGTTGGTCGGCGATGAAGCCGAACGGCCATTCGGGCAAGCCCGCCTGCTGCAGCGCGTCAATGATGAGAGCCGAATCCCGGGGGTTACGATATTGGACACCGTTGAGCCGCAATGCCGACAATGAATCGTACCCCGGTGTCGACATGGAACTTAGTCCCTCGGCGATCGCCGCCCTCGCATCCGGCAAGCGGCCGGCGCGGACGTAGGCGGCAGCGAGGGTAATTCTGAAATCTCCGACCGACGGCGCATCGTCTCGCGTGCGTTCGAGCGCCTCGATCGCCTTCTCGTTGCTGCCCTGGACAAGAAAGACCAGACCGGCAATTTGCCGGTTGATGGCCGAAAGGTTGGGATCGAGCCTGAGCGCTGTCTCGACCGCTGCGGCTGCCTCGGCATGATTGCCGGCGAACAGTTGCACGTATCCCAGAGCTATTTGCGTCTCCGCATCGCCGGGGCCGAGTGCGACGGCTCGCTCGGCCGAAGCGATGGCTTCCTCGTAGCGGCGATCCACGACCTGCATGATGCCAAGAATCGCATAAGGCGACGAAAGGTCCGGGTCGAGTTGCAGCGCACGGCTTGCCTTCTCATAGGCGCGCTTGCGCGCGGGCGCGCTCTGCATGATGTCGTTGAACGATTCGCGCCAGATATAGACTGTCGTGCTTGCATCCGCCGCGAAGGCTTCGGCAAAAGTGGGGTCGAGCTCCTCCGCCTTGTCGTAGAGCGGAAGCGACTCCCGCAACCCGGCCCGTCCGCCGGTGCGTGCCGCCTGCTCGGCTCTGAGATAGTAGTCGTAGGCCTCTAGATCTTCTGTCGGCGGACGCGCCATCCGCTCGCTTTCCACCGTTGATGGTTGCAAGCCGAGCGCCTTGGCGATCTCCCGGCTCATCTCATCCTGGACGCCAAACACGCCGGCCATACCGCGATCGAACCGGTTGGCCCACAGATTGTCGCCCGTTGCCGTATCGATGAGTTGGGCATTGAGGCGGATTTGCTCGCCGGTGCGGCGGACGCTCCCCTCGACGACGAAGCGGACGCCAAGGTCGCGCGCGACTTCTGCCAGCGCTGCAGGCTTGTCCTTGTAGGCGAACACCGAGTTGCGCGCGATGACGTCCAGACCGGAAAGCTTGGTGAGGTCGGTGATCAGATCTTCGGTGATGCCGTCAGCGAAATAGTCCTGGCCTGGATCGCCGCCGAGGTTTGCAAATGGCAGCACGGCAACCGATGGCCGCGATGGCACCGAGAACTTCTGCCACGCAAAAATGCCGGCAATCGCGGCAATCGTCAGGACGGCGGCGCCAGCCAGGATCATGACGCGCAGGCCCGGCCGGTGGGGCGCGGCCGTGACCTTTCCCAATGCCGCGGGATCGAGCAAGAGTCGATAGGCGCGCACCGGATCGGCGATATTCTTGAGGCGCTGCTCTCCCAGACTGGCAAAGCCGACGTCCACCTTGTGCACCGCGTGGTCGAACGCCGTGCCCGAGATGCAAATACCCCCGGGCTCCGCCATTGCCTCCAGGCGCGCGGCAATGTTCACGCCATCGCCATAGATGTCATCGCCCTCGACGATGACGTCGCCGAGATTGACGCCGATGCGAAACCGGATCTGCCGCGCTTCGGCGGCGCCCCGATCGCGCTCCGCCATTCGGCGCTGGATCACGGCAGCGCACTGGACGGCATCGACGACGCTGGCGAACTCGACGAGCGCGCCGTCGCCCATGAGCTTGATAATGCGGCCGTGGAATTCCTTGATCGCGGGGTCGACCAGTTCGCGACGGCAACCCTTCAATCGTTCGAGCGTGCCTACCTCGTCCTCGCCCATGAGGCGGCTGTAGCCAACCACATCGGCAGCAAGTATCGCGGTAAGCCTTCGCTCCATACCTGCCTGCGCCCTCCCCGGTCGATCAAGCGGCTTCGCTGCAGCCTATTCTAGTCCCGCGTCGGACGCGAGTGCGCGCGACCGCTATCCCGAGGATGTCGGGGTTACTCAGTATGCGCAACGCTCCGATCCTTCCAACCGCGAGTTCTGAACGGAATGCTCTTCGACAAGATGTCCGCTTAGGTCAACAGCGCCGACTTGGCTGAATGTCCGCTTTGGAGGCCGAAATGCGGTGGGAATGACCAGATCGGGTCAGCTCACGACATCAGACCTTGAAGGTACAACGTCCGCCATCGCTCTTCCCCACACAACAAGCGGACCTACTGCTTCCGGCCCACTGCGGTCATCTGAGAACTAGAGGCGGATGGCCGCTTCTGTTTGCTCGGTCTGGCAGATGAGCCGAAAGGCGGCTTTCCACCCGTTTCGCGCACGTCCTTTCAGTGCCGCTCTCTGTCGAGGGTAAGCTCAGCAAGCTGAATATCTGCAGCGGACCGTTAGGAACAACAGCGCAGTACTGACAGGCGCAATGACACGACACTATCGATCTCAGGAAAAATCTCGTATAAATATCAAACAGTTAATGGAGCGGGTAGCGGGAATCGAACCCGCATATTCAGCTTGGAAGGCTGCTGCTCTACCACTGAGCTATACCCGCGCCTTGCACTGAAGTACCGGATTCCCCCGAAAAGCGCCATGCACTTTTCGGTCCGATGCTTTCGCGTTTCAGGGCTTCCGGGCCGGCAGTGGTGGAGAGGGTTGGATTCGAACCAACGTAGGCTAAGCCAACGGATTTACAGTCCGTCCCCTTTAACCACTCGGGCACCTCTCCAGTCTGCCGCCGGAGCCATGCAACGAGGCATTCACGCCAATCCGGACCCGAGTTAAGGTCTTCTCCGAAACCAGCGAAGCGCCTTATGGCGGCAAGGCCATTGGGTGTCAACCGCGCAACCGGCGTTTTTCGATGTTGTTCGCCGGCTGCGGCGACGAGCCATATCCTTGGCCTGAGGAGACGGCTATAGAAGCCGGCCATGAGCGACAAAACCAACACCCCCAAAGACACCCATTACGCCAAGCTGCGCCGCGCCTATCGCGACGAGAAAAGCGGCGGCGCGCCGGCGTTCAGGCCCCGGCAGCCGGTTCCGCCGGGCGAACATGCCGCGGACGGCCTGGTGCGGCTCTATGGCCTGCACACGGTGCGGGCGGCACTCGACAATCCGCGCCGCAAGATCAGAAAGATGCTGGTCACGCGCAATGCGGCCGAGCGCCTGGAAATCGCCGATATCGCCGCCCTGCCCTTCAAGGCGGAACTGGTCGAACCAAGGGACATCGACAAGATCACCGGCTCGGACGCCGTGCACCAGGGCGTGCTGATCGAGGCCGAACCGCTGAAGCCGAAGCGGCTTGATGCACTTGGCGATGCCAGGCTGGTGCTGGTGCTCGACCAGGTCACAGATCCGCACAATGTCGGCGCCATCCTGCGCTCGGCGGTCGCCTTTGGCGCCGGCGCGCTCATCACCACGGCACGCTACAGCCCGCAGGAATCGGGCGTGCTGGCGAAATCGGCCTCCGGCGCGCTGGAGCATATCGACCAGATCGAGGTGAAGAACCTGGCCGACGCGCTCGGCCAGTTGCACGAGGCCGGGTTCCAGACCATCGGTCTCGATTCGGACGGGCCGGCGGAACTCGAAACGAGTTTTGCCGGTGACAGAATAGCGCTGGTGCTCGGCGCCGAGGGCAAGGGCCTGCGCCAGAAGACGCGCGAGACGGTGACGACGCTGGCGCGGCTCGACATGCCCGGCGCCATCCGTTCGCTCAATGTGTCGAACGCCGCGGCGATCAGTCTCTATGCGGCGCGGGCATTTTTGAAGCGCGGTTGAGCCTCACGCCAGACATCTCGAAATGCGAAACGGGCTCCAGCGACGGACGCAGGAGCCCGTTCTTCGACAGGCCCGAGTTGGCGGCTTGGGAACGTTGCGCCGCCCTCTCCCTGACCTATGCCGCTTTGCCTTTGACCCCGGCGGCCTTGCCGCCAACCTCGAAATTGGCCATCCGCTCCAGCGCCCTGACCAGCGCCGAGTGATCCTCCTTGGCGCCGCTATTGGCGGCGCAGGAATTGAACAGCTGCTGCGTGGTCGAGGTGTTGGGCAGCGACACGCCGAGTGCCTTTGCCCCTTCCAGTGCCAGGTTGAGATCCTTCTGGTGCAACTCGATGCGGAAGCCCGGTGCAAAGGTGCGCTTGACCATGCGCTCGCCATGCACTTCGAGAATGCGCGAGGCCGCCAGTCCACCCATCAACGCCTGCCTGACCTTGGCCGGATCGGCGCCGGCTTTCGATGCAAAAACAAGTGCTTCGGCGACGGCTTCAATGGTCAGCGCGACGACGATCTGGTTGGCCACCTTGGTCGTCTGGCCGACGCCGTTCGGCCCGACCAGGGTGATGTTCTTGCCCATTTTCTCGAACACGGGCCTGGCGCGCTCGAACGCCTTGTCCTCGCCGCCGACCATGATGGTCAGCGACGCCGCCTTGGCGCCGACTTCGCCGCCCGAAACCGGCGCGTCGAGATAGTCGCAGCCGAGTTCGTTGATCTTTTTCGCAAACACCTTGGTCTCGATCGGCGAGATCGAGCTCATGTCGATCACCAGCTTGCCCTTGGTCAGGCCAGACGCGACGCCGTTGTCGCCGAACAGCACATCGGCGACCTGTGGGGTGTCAGGCACCATGGTGATGATGATATCGGCCGCCTTGGCCACGGCGGCATGGCCGGAGACTGATTTCAGTCCCTTGGCTACGAGGTCAGCCGGCGGCTTCGATCGATGGTCGCTGGCAATGACCGTATAACCCGCATCCAGCAGATGCCCCGCCATCGGCGCGCCCATGATGCCGAGACCGATGAAGCCGATGGTTTCCATTGTGGTCCTCCGTCGTATGTCTTTGTCGAGGCTGCGTTCCTTCGCGCCCCCTCTGGCCTGCCGGCCATCTCCCTCACGGGTGGGGAGATTGGCAGCTTAAGCGTCGGCAGCTAAGCCGCCGCACTTCCCTGTCCGGCCAGTTCCCTGAACCAATCCAGCCCAGCCTCCGTGCCGGCCTTTGGCTTGTATTCCGCGCCGATCCAGCCGGAATAGCCGATGCGGTCGATATGCTCGTAGAGGAAGGGATAGTTGATCTCGCCCGTCCCCGGCTCGTGACGGCCGGGATTGTCCGCAAGCTGGATATGCGCAATGCGGCCGAGGTTTGCCTCGATGGTACGGGCGAGATCCCCCTCCATGATCTGCATGTGATAGATGTCGTATTGCAGGAACAGGTTCTTCGAACCGATACGGTCGATCAGCGCCAGCGCCTGGTCGGAATAGTTGAGGAAGAAGCCGGGGATATCGAGCGTGTTGATCGGCTCGATCAGCAGCCGAATGCCGGCCTGCTCCAGTTTCTCCGCCGCAAAGGCCAGGTTTTCGGCGAAGACATCCTCCAGCACCTTGCGGTCGGCGCCCGCGGGCGCGACGCCGGCAAGGCAATTGACCTGCTGGCAGCCGAGCGCCTGCGCGTAGGTGATCGCCTTGGCGATGCCCTGGCGGAATTCCGGCACGCGATCCGGCAGCACGGCAATGCCTCGCTCGCCCTTGCCCCAGTCGCCCAGCGGCAGATTGAACAGTACCTGCGTCAGGCCGTTTTTCTTTAGCCGGGCGGCGACTACCTCGGGCGCGTGATCGTAGGGGCCGATATATTCGACGCCCTTGAAGCCCGCGCGGGCAGCTGCGTCAAAACGGTCGAGGAACTCATGCTCGCCAAAGAGCATGGAAAGATTGGCTGAGAAACGCGGCATTTCTTTTTCTCCTTTTCCGCTGATCTAATCCAGCATCACGATCGCCGTCGGCGCGTCTTCCTGATGTTCGGCAAGGTCCTCGAATTCGGTGATCTTGTCGATCTCGGTGCCCATGGAGATGTTGGTGACACGCTCGAGGATGAATTCGAGCACGACCGGAACCTGGTGCTCCTTCATCAGCCGCTGCGCTTCCTTGAAAGCGGCGGCGAATTCCTCGGGCTTGCGCACCCTGACAGCCTTGCAGCCCATCGCCTCGGCAACGGCAACATGGTCGACGCCATAGCCGGCCTCGGGATCGCCTGAGCGGTTGATGTTCTCGAAGGCGAGATTGACCTCGAAATCCATCGAGAAGCCGCGCTGCGCCTGGCGGATCAGTCCGAGATAGGCGTTGTTCACCACGACATGGAGATAGGGCAGCTTGTGCTGCGCACCGACCGCCAGTTCCTCGATCATGAACTGGAAATCATAGTCGCCCGACAGCGCCACGATGGTGCGGTCGGGATCGGCGGCGCGAACGCCAAGGGCTGCCGGCAAGGTCCAGCCGAGCGGGCCGGCCTGGCCGCAATTGATCCAGTTGCGCGGCTTGTAGACATGCAGGAACTGCGCGCCGGCGATCTGCGACAGGCCGATCGTGGTGACATAGGTGACATCGCGGCCGAACGCCTTGTTCATCTCCTCGTAGACACGCTGCGGCTTCAGCGGCACCTGGTCGAAATGCGTCTTGCGCTTCATGGTCTTCTTGCGGCCCTGGCATTCCTTCGCCCAGCCCGACCAGTCGCGCAGCTTGCCCGCCGTCTTCCACTCGGTGGCGACGTCGAGCAGCACCTTCAGCGCCGCGCCCGCATCCGAGACGACGCCGAGATCCGGCGCGAAAACACGGCCGATCTGAGTGGGTTCGATGTCGACATGGATGAATTTCTTGCCCTTGGTGTAGACGTCGACCGAGCCGGTGTGGCGATTGGCCCAGCGGTTGCCGATGCCGAAGACGAAGTCTGCCTCCAGCATCGTCGCATTGCCGTAGCGGTGCGACGTCTGCAGCCCGCACATGCCGGCCATCAGCCGGTGGTCGTCGGGGATGGCGCCCCAGCCCATCAAGGTAGGGATGACCGGCACGCCTGAAATCTCGGCGAATTCGATGAGCAGATCCGATGCATCGGCGTTGATGATGCCGCCGCCGGCGACGATCAGCGGCTTTTCGGCCGCGTTGAGCATCGCCAGCGCCTTTTCAGCCTGCGCGCGCGTCATTGCCGGCTTGAACGGCGTCAACGGCTCATAGGCATCGATGTCGAACTCGATCTCGGCCAGTTGCACATCGACCGGCAGGTCGATCAGCACCGGCCCCGGCCGCGAGGAGCGCATCAGGTGGAACGCCTTCTGCAGCGTCATCGGCACCAGATAGGGCTCCATGACGGTGACCGCCCATTTGGCGACCGGTGCGGCGATGGCGGCGATGTCGACGGCCTGGAAGTCCTCCTTGTTCAGCCGCGCACGCGGCGCCTGGCCGGTGATGCACAGGATCGGGATGGAATCCGCCGCGGCCGAATAAAGCCCGGTGATCATATCGGTGCCGGCCGGGCCCGATGTGCCGATGCACAGCCCAATATTGCCAGCCTTGGCGCGGGTAAAACCTTCCGCCATATGCGAGGCGCCCTCGACGTGGCGGGCCAGGACATGGCGGATCGTTCCCCTCGCCTTCAGGGCCGAATAGAACGGGTTGATCGCCGCGCCCGGCACGCCGAAAGCGCAGAAAATACCTTCCTTTTCGAGAACGAGAACCGCAGCATCGACAGCGCGCATCCTGGCCATTTTCCGGCCCTCCACAGGGTTGTCATTGTTGGATAGCTGAGAATGTCATCAAGCCAGCCATTTTTCAATTTTTTCAGAATATTTTTTCATTTTTAAGAAACGGCGATTAGCCGATGAATTTGAACGGCTTTTCGTTTTCCACCGATTTCATGCCCCCACACAATGAAAAACTTTTTCATTGCCTCTCGCGCCAAATTGCAGACAATGCGGCCATGGAAACCACCGAGAAACGCCAGCGCGGTCGGCCGCGCGCCTTCAACGGGCCATCCGAGCCGACTTCGGTGCAGTCGCTCGACCGCGCACTGCGCATCCTGGCCATTGTCGCCGAAGGCAGCGGCCTGTCCCTAAGCGAGATATCAGCGCAAAGCGGCCTTGCCGCCTCCACCGCCTACCGCATGCTGACGACGCTCGAAAACCATGGCATGGTCGAATTCGACACCAGCGACCAGCTGTGGTCGATCGGCGTCGAGACCTACCGCATGGGCGCGGCGTTCCTGCGTCGCCGCAAGCTGGTCGACCGCGCCCGTATCGTCATGCAGGAGTTGATGGAAAGGACCGGCGAGACCGCCAATCTCGGCGTTGCCGAGGATGATTGCGTGGTCTTTGTCAGTCAGGTCGAGACGCACCAGGCGATCCGCGCCTTCTTCCGGCCGGGCACGCGCAGCCCGTTCCATGCGTCCGGCATCGGCAAGGCAGTGCTGGCGCATCTCGAGCCGGAGCGTGTCGGCACCATCCTGCGCAAGGCTGGACTGCAGCGCTTCACCGACAGGACCCTTTCCGACATTTCCGCCCTTGCCCATGACCTGGCAACGATCAAACGGCGTGGCTGGTCGGTGGACGACGAGGAGCGGCACCCCGGCATGCGTTGCGTGGCAGCCGCCATCTTCAATGAATTCGGCGAGCCGATCGGTGGTGTCTCGGTGTCGGGGCCGACCGTGCGGGTGACGCCGGAACGGCTGGCCGAGATCGGCCCTTTGGTGCGCGATGCCGCGGCCGAGGTGACCAGGATGATCGGCGGCGCTCTCTCAGCCTGATGCGGCGCGGGGAGGCTCAACTCCGCGAGTAGGCCAATCGGGCAAAGAACAGGCAAGCAAGCAGACAGCCGACGGCGAACATGCCCCACACCAGCCCGGCCTGTTCAAGAAAAACCTCGCCGCTTTCGGAATTGTAGCAGCGGCCAAGTTCGTTGAAGCAATCCCGCCACAACCAGTAGCGGTCATGCCAGGCCAGCGCGAAAAGCAGTGCGCCGGCTCCCGTGGCGATGGCGAGAACGGCATAAATTGCTTTCTTCATCGGATCGTTGTCTCGCCGCAATGTCTCGAAATCAAGGCCTCGGTACCCGGCCGGGACCCGATCCCATCCCCCTCCCCCCGAACATCTTGCGAACAGCAAAAAGAGGGGCGGCGGGGGCGCCCCTCCTGCAGTTGATTGAGACGCCACCTCCTCTCAGAGCCGGCAGTAGTGACGGTAGCCGTCGTAGCCGACATAGGTGTCGGAGTCCGCATCGTAGCTTGCGTAGCGGTCGAAGCAGCGGCGGACGTGCCACGAGCCGCCGTCTTCGTCGACATAGACGGTGCGGGGCTGCTGGGCGAGCAGGGTGCCCAGGACAAAGCCGCCAACGCCGGCGGCGATGCCGATGCCGAGGTCGTGGTGATGCGAATGCGCGGCCGAGGGCTGGACGGTGCCGACCAGCATGGTGGCGGCGACGGTGGTGGCGATGAGGCCGGAAACGAGTGTGCGCGTGAACATGATGATCTCCTTGCTTCGTTGAACGAGGCGATCCATCCGCCTCTTGATCATCTGTCGTGACGGCAAGGAGAAAGGTTCGAAACTTTTTTCGATTTTCCTGGAGCCGCAGAAATCAACCAGTGTGGAGGCCTGCCGGCGCGATGCCTCCGCGTATCGACGGAAGTCTGGACCTTGGTGTCGAGGCCGGGGGCTCAGCAACCTGGCACATGACGCAAAAAGGGCGGCCGAAGCCGCCCTTTGGGGAATTGGGTCCCTCCATCAAAGGAAAATGATCACCCGGCCATGGTGGTGGTGATGATGATGGTTGTGGTGCCACCACCAATGCTCGAAATGCCTGTAGTGATGGTGGTGATGCATGCCATGGGCTGACGACGTGCCGACCGTGCCGGCGAGCGCGCCGGTGGCGACGAAAATGGCAACGAGGCCTGACGTAAGAGTGCGCTTGAACATGATGATCTCCTGGATCCTTGATCGAGGCGACCCATTCGCCTCTGACCATCAGTCGGCGCGGTGCGGCAAATGGTTCGAAAGGTTTCGGAGATTTTTCGGCGGCGCCGGAAGACGAGTGAATAGCGAATAGCGAGTAGCGAGTAGCGAAAGAGCCGCACTCGCCACCTGGACTATTCGCTATTCGCTATTCCCTATTCGCTACTCCCTACCGCTCACCCCATGCCGGTGACATGGCGAAGCCAGAAGGCGAGTGCGATGAAGCCGATGATGGTGGTGACGCCAGTCCAGTCGACATTGGCCTTCTTCACATCGCTGATGATTTTCACCAGCAGCATCCAGACTACCAAGATTATGGGGAGAATGATGACAAACCTGATCATGCGACACCCCTACTCGAAGCGATTGCACCTGCCAGATATGTAGGAAGCGATTTGGCGGTTTTCAGGATGCCCCTCCCCGGCGGTCCACTCGATGCCGGGTAACCGAAAATGGAGTTTTGTCTTTACTGGCGCAACAAATATGCTAACCGGAGCGCCGTGCCCTTGTAGCTCAGCTGGTAGAGCAGCGGTTTTGTAAACCGAAGGTCGGCGGTTCGATTCCGTCCGGGGGCACCAGCTTCCTGGCAACATGTCAATTCATTTAATAATTTCAGAGCCTTAGGCATTTTTCAGCGCTTTGGGCCGCCGTTCTTGCAGCAGCACCTCGATCAAGGCCTGCGCCCCATTGGTGGCCCGACTTGTGGCGTGTAGTCCACGTGCCAATGCGGCCCGCCGGTTGCATCTCCTTCCAGGATGACGTGTGCACCCCAATTTTGCAGCGCGCGCTGCACTTCGGCTTGCTCGTGAGGATTTCCATGTGGAATGGAAATATCGCGGGCGCGGTCATCCAGATGGTTGCTAACCGTAGCCCCGCGTCCGCGGGCGCGGTGTATTATCTGTTCGAACGCCTCGGTGGTTTGCGATCGGGTAGCGCGAGGATGTTGAACGACCCACGCATCCATCTCGGTAATATGCTGGGCTTGACGATATACCCTCAGGAACTGCGCCCGGTTCGAAAGCCGCCGCTTCGCCATCAACTCAGCCTGGCGGCGGACTGTCCGCACTCCGCCGGTAGCATGTATGGCCATGTGGGGAAATTGGCGCTGGAGTTCACGAATAAGGCCCGCAAGGGTCGTCGGCGGCGAGACACGTTCCCATGTTTCGAGGCTCGGCCGTTGAACACCGTGTCGAATATGGCCGCCGCCAAAATCGGGACGAACCTCAACCGGCGCACGGGTTGACCCGCCATGGAGAAGAGTTCCTGAAATTCTAAGCATTGATGAAATGGCGGCACGGGTTGACTGCTGCTTATGCTAGCATTTTGCGACGGGATCAGCGAGCGGTTTCAGGAATGACCGAGAGCGCTCGCGCTCCAAAATATTCGAATTGCCCCGCTTCTATGTCGCGTTCGCGACCTGGGCGGATGCTTTCACTCTGGTGAACGTGTTGCGCACCCTGACCGATCTGTAGACGTAGGCGACCCAGAGTCCGACCAGGACAAACGAGGTTATGGACGTAGCAAGCGCCTCTCCGGTGACCACTTGCCCAACCGGGACGCCGAAAACCGTGGAAACCCAGATCGCGTCCAGGATGAATACCACCGGAATTGCAGCCCATTGGGTTAGGAAGAGCTGCTTGAACCAAGTGCTCCGCCTCAACATGGCAACGAGCACGACCACTTGAAGCACCAGAAATGCCAGCACCAGCCCAAGCTCGCCGTAGACCACCACGGGTCCGTTCGGCACCAGCATGAGCTGGTTGTAACCATCGCTCGAGGAACCCAATGTGGCGAGCGTACGCAATGGAGCCATGGCCTGACCAATCGCGAGAAGCATCAGCCACCCTCCAATTCCGACGAGCTCCGCCGGATTCTGGACGGGCTTGTAGGCAGATCGAACCGCAAAGAAGACGGGCACTCCGATCAACAACAGAAGTATTGCCCAATGCCAGATGGAAAACTGCATTCACCCCTCCCCTAGAAATACACTCATGGGTTGTAGCAGATTTTAGATTCGACTCAAGAGGGGCTGAGGCGCGGCTTGGTCCAAAAATCGATTCTACTGCCTGCTCCTGACAGTCAGACCGCAATCGCTGCCACGAGAATCCGGTTCTGCCGGCGTATCGCGGCGCGCAATTCCGATATCCTCGCCTCGTCGCGTTTCACGAACTCGATGAACATCATGTTCATGTTGTTGAAGATCAGTTCGCCGAGTGCGGCCCCGTCAATGTCCTGCCGCACCAGGCCGAGCACCTGCAGGCGGGCGATCAGCGCGCGGATCTGTTCGGTCAGTGAACGGTCGAGCGCGGTGTAGGCCTGGCCGAACGGGCTGTCGGGCAGTTGCGTCGAGATCGCCATTGCCTGCCGCCACATCTCCTTGCTGAGATAGTGCAGCGAGTGTTCGATATAGATGCCGATCAGCGTGTCCAGCGCATCGCCGACATTGGCCGGCGGCTTGGCGACGACGCCTTGCCCGGCATTCAGCACCTCGTTGACTTCCAGCGAGACGATGGCGCCGAGGATGTCACCCTTGTTCTGGTAGTAATTGTAGATCGTGCCGACCGAGACCTCGGCCTGGGTGGCGATCGCCTCGATCTTGGCGCCTTCATAGCCGGCCTCGCGAAAAAGCTCGGCCGCCGCCTCGATGATGCGGCGGTGCCGATCCGCCTTTTGCCTAGCCCGCAATCCGCTCATATCAGCCTCTTTGCCATAAAAACCGAATTGACTCAATTTTAGAAGTGGTTCAATTTTTTGCAAGAAGCCACAAAGGCAAAGGGAGAACACTCGATGTCCGCTGAATCCGCATCCAGGAATCCGCTTTCCGTTTTGAAGAGCCATCTGCGCACGGCGTGCGCCGCCACGGCGCTGCTGCTCGGGGCCGGCAGCGTCGCCGAGGCCGCCGACCTCAACGCACTGATCTGGTGCGATCATTCCGATCCAGCACTTCTGCAGCCCTTCGAGGAGGCCAACAACGTCAAGGTCAACGTCAAGGAATTCGAGGGAACCGGCGCTGGGCTGGCCATCGTCGAGCAGTCGCAGCCAGGCGACTGGGACGTGATGGTGATCGACTCGATCGACGTGCCGCGCGGCGTCGAAAAGGGCCTGTTCGAGCCGCTGCCCGACGACAAGCTGCCCCTGGCCGACATGTTTCCCCAGGTGAAGATGGACGGCTCCACCGTGGTCGGCGGCAAGCGCTACGGCATCACCGAAAAGTTCGGCTACAACACGATCGGCTACAACAAGACCAAGGTCGACCCGGCCGACATGCAGTCGATGGCGGCGCTGACCGGCGACAAATACAAGGGCAAGGTCGCCATCTACGATTATTATCTGCCGGTCATCGGCATGGCCGCACTCGCCATCGGCAAGAAGACGGCTGAGCTGACCGAAGCCGACCTGCCCGCCCTCAAGGACGAGCTTCTCAAGATGAAGGCCAATGCCAAGCTGGTCGGCGAGGTGACCGCCAGCCAGACGGCGCTGGCGACCGGCGAAGTCGATATCCTGGTCGGCGGCGGCGAATGGGTGACGGCCGGGCTGGCCAAGGAGAACCCGGCTCTCGATTTCTCCATTCCCAAGGAAGGTGCGGTGCTGTGGTCGCAGTCGCTCGCCATGTTCAAGGATTCAAAAAACAAGGACATGGCGCTGAAATTCATCCAGTACGTCATGAGCCCGGAAGGCCAGGCGCGGCTTGCCACCTCGTCCTGCTACTGGGGCATGCCGGCGAACACCAAGGCAGCGCTGAGCGACGACCAGAAGAAGATCCTGCGTTTCGACGAGCAGCCGGGCTTCCTCGCCCGCGCCCAGGCCTATCCGGCGCCGAATGCCGACCTCGACAAGAAGATGCAGGACATGTGGACCGAAATGCTGCAGGCGAAATGAGCTGATCCCGCTGATGAACTCAGCCGGAAACAACGGGCGTGCCCTGCCCCGGGCGGGCCGCGCCCTGCCCTGGGCGCTGGTCACGCCGGCACTCGGCTGGACGCTTTTGTTCTTCGTGCTGCCTTTCATCACCATGGGGCTGTCCAGCCTGACGGCGCATGAGGGCGGCGGCTTCACGGTGTCCAACTACAGCCAGTTCTTCACCAACCCTTCCTACTGGCAAGCGATGGTGAATTCGCTCGAGGTGACGGCGATCGTCACAGTCGTCTCGGTGCTGCTCGCCTATCCCTTCGCCTGGATCCTGGCCGAACAGGTGCCGGAACGCTGGCAAAGGCTGGCGCTGATGCTGGCCGTGCTGCCATTCTGGACCTCCTATGTCGTGCGCTCCTATTCCTGGCTGCTGGTACTGGCGCAGAACGGCGTCATCAACCGGGCGCTGACGGGCATCGGCGTGGTCGCCGAACCCCTGCAACTCGCCAACACACGTTTCGCCACCGTCACGGGCTTCGTGCATTTCTTCGTTATGCTTTTGACGCTGACGATCTTCGCCAACCTGAAGCAGTTGAGCCCGAGCTATCGCAAGGCGGCCGCCGATCTCGGCGCCGGGCCGGTGCGCACCTTCCTGCATGTCATCCTGCCGCTGACCTTGCCCGGCATCATGGTCGGCGCCTTCCTCACTTTCGTGCTGTGCATCGGTGACTACATCACGCCGCAGATCCTCGGCGGCAACAACGAGCTTCTGATGCCGCAGCTGGTGATGATGCAGATCGGCCGGCGCGGCGACTTTCCGCTTGCGTCGGCGCTGTCGATCATCCTCATGGCGGTGGTCACCATCGCCTACCTCGCCTGTGCCCGCTGGCTGAAGATCGAGCGGGCCTAAGATGCGCCGGATTGTCCGCATCGTATCCTGGCTCTACGCGCTTGCCGTCTACGGCTTCATCTTCCTGCCGGTGGTCGTGCTGGTGCTGTTCTCGCTCCAGTCGACCTCCTTTCCGATCCCGCCCTTCACCGGCCCGTCGTTGCGCTGGTACGACGCGGTTCTCTCGGACACACGGCTGACCTCGGCGCTGGTCAATTCGCTGCTGGTGGCCTCCATCTCGTCGCTGGCCGCCGTCACGCTCGGCTTCCTTTCCGCCTGGGGCTTTGCCCGCTTCGTCCTGCCCGGCTCCGGCCTGCTGCGCGGGCTGATCACGCTACCCCTGACGGTCAGCTATCTCATCATCGGCATGGGTCTGCTGGTGCTGTTCAACTGGGCCGGCGTGCCGAAATCACTGCTTGCCGCCGGCATCGGCCATGTCGTGATCAACCTGCCGCTGTGCTTTGCCATCATCTACAGCCAGATGGGCGACCACCAGATCAACATCGAACGCGCCGCGCGCGACCTCGGCGCGCCGGAATGGAAGGTGCTGCTCCTGATCACCGTGCCGGTCATGGCGCCGGCCATATTCGCCGGCTTCTTCCTGTCGATGACCTTCTCCTGGGACGAGTTCGTCATCTCCTTCCTTTTGACCCGCTTCGACACGACATTGCCGGTCGAGATCTGGAACCTGCTGCGCTCCGGCCTCAATCCCAAGACCAACGCCGTCGGCTCGCTGGTCTTTGCCGTCTCGATCGTGCTGGTCGTGCTGTTCGAACTGACATTGCTGCGCAGGAGAAGAGCATGACCGCGCCTTTGGTCGACATAGACTGCGTCTCGCATCGCTTCGGCCAGCAGACCGTGCTGAAGAACGTTTCGCTCAAGATCGAGCCGGGCAGCTACACCGTCCTGCTCGGACCGTCAGGCTCGGGCAAGACGACGCTGCTGTCCATTCTCGGCGGCTTCGTCACCCCGAGCGAAGGCAAGGTGTTCATCCGCGGCGTGGACTGCACCTCGGTGCCGCCGGCCAAGCGCCCGACGACGACGGTGTTCCAGGACTACGCGCTATTTCCGCATATGAGCGTCGGCAGCAATGTCGGCTTCGGCCTGCGCATGCAGGGCGTCGATGGCGCGACGCGAGCTGCCCGGGCGCGCGAGGCGCTGGCGCTGGTTGGACTGGCCTCTTCCTTCGACAAGAAACCGCACCAGCTCTCCGGCGGCCAGAGGCAGCGCGTGGCGCTGGCGCGTGCGCTGGTGATCGAACCGGCGGTGCTTTTGCTCGACGAGCCGCTTGGCGCGCTCGATCTGAAATTGCGCCGCCAGATGCAGGACGAGTTGAAGGCGATCCAGAAGCGCGTCGGCACCGCCTTCATCCATGTCACGCACGACCAGGAAGAGGCGATGGCGCTGGCCGACCATTGCGTGGTGATGAATGATGGGCGGATCGAGGATGAAGGGCCGCCCGAGAGCGTCTATGCCCGGCCGGCGACACGCTTTTCCGCCACCTTTATGGGCGAAAGCACGATCCTGGCCGGCACCGTCACGGAAGCCAGGGACAGGACCAGCACTGTCGCGACGCCGGTCGGGCCGGTTTCACTGCCGAGTGCCTTGCCTCTGGGCTCGGCTGTCGGGCTCGCCATACGGCCGGAGCACCTTGTCCTCAGCGCGGCCGGCGGCGGTGTCGGGCTTGGCAGGGCCGAGGTCAGCGACGTCGTCTTCCAGGGCAGCTTCAAGCGCGTGCTGGCGGTTTCCGTCGAAGACCCTGCGCTACAGTTCATCGCCAGGCTTCCGGCCTCGGCGGCAGTCCAGCCGGGCGACACGGTTGCGGTTTCGTGCGATACCGACCAGATCATCCTCTTGACGGACTGAACATGGGCACGCTTCCGGTCATTGACGCCCCGGACTGGTACGAGACCATCCGCATGAGCGATGGCGTGACGCTGATCCACGAACCATGGATCAAGCCGTTCTTCCGCTGCAACATGTGGCACGTGCGCGGCCGCGACCGCGATCTCCTGTTCGATACCGGTCTCGGCCATTTCAGCCTCAGACGCCATGTGCCGCTGGTGACGGAGCGAAAGCTGACCTGCGTGGCCAGCCACACGCATTTCGATCATATCGGCTGCCATCACGAATTTCCCGACCGCTGCGTGCACGCGGCCGAGGCGGAAATCCTTGCCGATCCGCGCAACGAATGGACGGCCGCCGGCACTTACGCGACCGACGAGATGTTCGATCGTATACCGCAAGGCTGGGACACCGCGCGCTACAGCATCCTGCCTGCCCCGGCCGACCGCCTGCTCGCGCATGGCGATGTCATCGATCTCGGCGACCGCGCCTTCGAGGTGATCCACACGCCCGGCCATTCGCCCGGAGGCATCGCGCTCCACGAGAAGAAGACCGGCATCCTGCTTTCCGGCGACATCATCTATGACGGCCCGCTGATCGACGACGTCTATCACTCCGATATTTCCGACTACATGGCGACGCTGCTCGGCATGCGCGACCTCGATGTCTCGGTCGTGCATGGCGGCCATTTTCCGAGCTTCGGCAAAGTGCGTTACCGCCAGCTTGTCGACGAGTATCTGGCGCAGAAGCGGCCGGCCGGCTGCCATCTGCGACAGCCCTAGGAAACGAGTTAGCGCATCAATTCGAAGTGTCGCGGAAACGACTGATGCAGCAGCATCAGCATCGTCTTTCTCAGCACATCGGAATTGCCCGCCGGGGGATTGAGATGATCCCAGATCCACGCCCCATGGACGAGATAGTTGAGGCTTTCAGCCAGCGTGTCCGGGTCGACATCGGTGTAGCCGCCGCTGCGCTTGATTTCGATGAGCAGATCGCGCGCCTCGGCATTGTAGCTGAGATCGCTCGGCAGGCCGATCTCGTTGTAGATCTGCATGCTCTTGCGGTCGCTGGAGAACACGACAAAGACCGAGACCCATTTCGGATGCTGCCGCGCAAATCTTTGCGCGCATTCGACCGCGCCCATCAGCCGCTCGACCGGCGATAGGCCGGGCACGCGCACCAGCGTCGCCCACAATTCATCGTACTGATCGCTAAGATACTGCAGCACGGCGCGAAACAGGTTCTCCTTGCTGCGAAAGTGGAAAACCACCAGTGCGTTGGAGGATCCGACATGCTCGGCGATGCGCTGCATGGTGACGCTTGCCAGACCTTCGTCGGCGATGAGATCGATGGTGGCGTCGATGATGCGCTGGATGCTGGCTTCGCCGCGCTCGCGCCGGCGATCCCTGGGAGCGGGATCGAGCCGCTCGTCGCCACCCTCTGCGACCACTGCCCTGGGTGTCCTCTGTGCCGCGGCTGCCTTGCGTTGCGCCATTCCTGTCCAGCCTTTCAAACCTTGCGGCGGAGCATCCAGCCCCGCGCGCCGGCTCACCATAACCGAAGCCAGAGATCAAGAGCCAGTGCGGCAAGTGCCACACTGGCTGATCACAGCGACGGTCGCGTTTCGGTGTCTGTGTACCATTGGCCCTGAGCCGTCTCATAGGCCAGCGCCGCCCGGAAGACATCGGCGTCGCAATAGGTGCGGCCGACAATCTGGATCCCGGTCGGCACGCCATTCGTCGCGCGGCCCGACGGCATGGACAGAACCGGGCAACGGCTCAGCATGTTGAATGGCGTCGTCATCACCCAGCCAAGCGAAGGGTTCACCTGCTTTCCGTTGATCTCGACGGTGTCCCTGGTGTGGTCGAACTCCGCCGGCACAGAGGGAAGCGCATTGGTCGGGCAGATCAGCACATCATATGTCTCCAGCAACGGCCCGAGCGTCTGGTACATCCTGGCCGCCACGTCGAGGGTTGCGACAAAATCCGTGGCCTTCGACTTTTGCCCATCTTCGGCAAATTGCCGTGCATAGCTGGTCATATCCCCGCCGTGCTGCTTGAGCAGTTGCGCCAGCGAAGCGCCGAAGAGGTGCTCCAGATAGGCAATGCCGGCCTTGAGCACCTCGTCGCCCCAGCCCAGATCGACCTCCTCGACGGTGGCGCCAAGTGAGCGGAACACGTCGCAGGCGGCGAGTGTGTTTTTGCGCACCTCCGTATCCACTTCGAAGGACCCAAGGTCCATCGAGAGAGCAATCTTCCAGCCCTTGATCGGCTTGTAGTCGAGTGGCAGGCGCAATTTCGGACGCAGCGTGGCGATGTCGAGCGGACTTGGTCCCGCCATGACATTCTGCAACAGGATCGCATCCCCGACGTTTCGCGCCAGCGGCCCGGTGTGGCAATAGAAGTCGAGATTGAACGGCGGCTCGTCCGGGTTGCGGCCATAAGGCGGCTTGAAGCCGACGAGACCGCAAGCGGACGCCGGAATGCGGATCGACCCGGCAATGTCCGAACCGGTGGCGATCGCCGATGTGCCCGAGGCCAGCGTTGCCGCCGCGCCGCCGGACGAACCACCCGGCGTGAAGTCCGGGTTCCACGGATTGCGCGTGACGCCCCAGCGCCTCGACCAGGTATAGCCGGCGCAGCTGAATTCGGGCGTTGCCGTGCGTGCATGGACGATGCCTCCGGCCTTGATGATGCGCTCGTTCATCGTCGAAGTGTGGCCGCCAATGGCATCCTTCGACAGCAGCGAGCCGTGCGATGTCGGCTTGCCCTTGATGTAGCTCTCGTCCTTGATGCCGATCGGCAGGCCCTCGAGGGCGCCGGTCCTGGCCCCCCTGGCGTATTTCGCCTCAGCTTTTTTGGCCAGCTCCATCGCCTCGTCGAAATGCGTAAAGGTGAAGCAGTTGATTGCCGACCTGGTGGCTTCGGCGCGGTCGATGGTCGCCTGCATCAATTCGACGGGCGAGAGTTTCTTCGCCTTGAACAGCCGCAGCGCCTCGCTGGCCGGCATGTAGCAAAGGTCGAGATCAGTCATGGGAAGTCTCCTGCGATCGCCGGATCGCCTTTGGCATGGACGGGAGGTGGCCGCGCCGCGATATCGCGGCGCGAGAAACCCGGGTCGGGCTATTTCTGCAGGTCGGTCCAGATTTTCGTGTAGAGCGCCTGCACTTCAGGCGGACAGGCCGGCATGAACTGGCCCTTGCCGGCGAACTCGGCCGGAACGTTGACCTCCGGCGCGTTCTTCATGTCGTCCGGCATGAAGGCTTCCGAACCTTTGATGCCATTCGAATAGCGCGCGAAGGCCGAGATCAATGCGGCGTTCCGCGGGTCCATGATGAAGTTCTGGAAGAGCTTGGCGTTCTCGACGTTCCTGGCGTCCTTGAGGACGGCGACGTTGTCCATCCAGATCGGGTAGCCCTCCTTGGGATAGCCATAGACGATCTTGTCGTTCTGCAAGCGCTGGCGGAGCGAAATGCCGTTCCAGTTGACGCCGGCGGCGATGTCGCCCTTGCCGAGGCCATCGACGGCGCCGTAGTCGAAGGACAGCCATTTCGCCTTGGCCTCGACCAGCTTGTCGCGCACCTTCTTCAGCACCACCTTGTCGTCGGTGCAGTATTGGCCGCCTTCGTAGGCGATGGCGAGGAACATGACGTCACCCATTTCGGGCACGACATTGATCTTGCCGACCAGTTCGGGCGGTGGGTCGAGGAAGATAGCGGACGTGTTCACGTCGCCGGAATAGACCGACTTGTTGACCGACACGCCCGTCGTGCCCCACTGCCACGGAACGGTATATTTGCGACCCGGATCGAAGGGGACATCGACCCATTTGGGATCGACGTTCTTGAAATTCTCCATCTGGTCGGGGCGCGATTCAAGCAGCAGCCCCTCGCTGATCCAGATCGGGACGACGCTTGCCGACGGCACGACGATGTCGAAACCGGCACCGCCCTGGCGGATCTTGGCGAGTGCTGTGTCGTTGGAATCGAAGTCGGTGACGGTGACCTTGACCTTGTACGTCTCCTCGAACTTCTTGATGAGATCGGGGCTGGTGTAATTGCCCCAATTGTAGATGTTGAGCTCACCCTCGGCGCGGGCCACACCCGTCACGGCCAGCAGCGACAGCCCGACGGCCGTCGCGGTCAGTTTCCAGTTCATGCTCCATGCTCCCATTGTTGGGACCGTCGGCGTTGCCGCCTCAGGTCCGTTTCCTGCTGATGAAAAAGAAAGCCGTGACGATGCCGATCGACAGCACGAGGAAGGCCGTCGAGATCGCATTGACTTCCGGCGTGACGGTCCGCCGGAGCTGGCCGAGCATGTAGGTGGGCAGCGTGTCCTGGCCGCCCGATTTGACGAATTCGGTGATGACGACGTCATCCAGCGAGACGACGAAGGCGAGCATCAGTCCGGCGAGGATACCCGGCCAGAGCAATGGCAAGGTCACGTGCAGGAATGTCTTCCACTTCGTTGCGTAGAGGTCGGCCGCCGCGGTCTCCAGCGCCAGGTCCATGCTTTCAAGCCGCGCCCGGATCGGCAGATAGGCGAACGGGATGCAGAAGGCGGTGTGCGCGGCGACGAGGTAGCCGAGGCCGGAATAACCGGTCCAGATCTTGATGCGCGAGAACACGATCAGCAACGCCACCGCGGTGACGATCTCCGGCACCATCAGCGGCTGGTTGATGAAGGCGTATTTGAGGGTCAATCCCGGATACGGTTTGGTCCTGGTCGTCGCCAACGCCGCCATCGTGGCGGTGATCGTCGCCAGCACGGCGGCCACGGCGGCAATCTGGAACGAGCGGATAGACGCCTCGATGACCAGCCCATTGTTCCAGGCGATGTGGAACCAGCGCAGCGAGAAGCCTTTCCAGATCACAATGGAATCATTGTCGTTGAAGGCGTAGACCACGAGCGTGGCGATCGGCAGGTAAAGCAGGAAGAAACACAGCATCGCCACGCTGACGAAGCCGTTCTGCCGCCGGACGTCGAAGCGATTAGCCATGGGCGCCATCCGACCTTGTCGTGTTGCGGACATAGAACAGCAGCGCCACCATGACGATCGCCATCAAGGTGATCGAAAGCGCCGCACCGAGCGGCCAGTTTCTGCCCTGGCCAAACTGCAGCTCGATCAGGTTGCCGATCATCAGATTGGTGCCGCCGCCGAGCACCCTCGGCGTCACATAGGCGCCAAGCGAGGGGATGAAGACGAGGATCGAGCCGGCGACGATGCCCGGCGTGACCAGAGGGATGATGATGCGCTTCAGCACCTGGGACCGCGTCGCGTAGAGGTCGTAGCTTGCCTCGACCAATCGGAAATCGATCTTCTCCATGCTGGCGTATAGCGGCAGCACCATCAGCGGCAGGAACACGTAGACCATGCCGGCCAGGACGGCGAAATTGGTATAAATGAGCTGGACAGGATGGTCGGTGATCCCAAGCAACTGCAGCACCGAATTGATGATGCCGTCATTGCGCAGCACCTGCTGCATGGCGAAGGTGCGGATCAGAAGGTTGGTCCAGAACGGGATGGTGATCAGGAACAGCCAGATGTCGCGCCGGTGATCCGGCCGTGTGGCAATGAAATAGGCGGTGGGGAAGCCGAGGATCAGGGTCAGCACAGTGGTTGCCAGCGACAGCGACACCGAGCGCCAGAAGATCGACAGATATGCGGTGGCCAACGACAGCGTGTCGTCGAAGACGTCACGCTCGAACAGTACGCTCACCCAGGCATCGGTCGAGAACTGCCATTTCACATCGCCGTAATTGCCTGGCGTCAGGAAGGAATAGACGACCACGATCAGCAGCGGCCCAACGGCAGCGAGGAAGACGATCAGCAGCGCCGGGGTGGAAAGCAGCCAGCGTGACCTGATGTCGTGGCGTTCGGCCTTTTCGGCTACCTCTGTTGCGGTCGCCATGGCCCTAGTCCTTCAGCACTTGGGCAGCATCGTCGCCGATCGATATGCCGACCTTGTCGCCGTTTTCGAAGCCGCAGCTGGCGCTGCGCGAGTTCTGCTGGCGCACCATGAAGACGTCGCCTTCGTCCAGCCGGACATGGATGTGCGTGTCGGTGCCGAAATAGACGACGGTCTCGATCGTGCCGGTCAGGTCGCCGCGGCCTTTGACGAGCTTGGCATGCTCAGGCCGGACCATCAGCGTTGCGTTGCCGCCTGCGCGGAAACCCGCGGCGGCGGTCGCGCAGATCGTCGCACCCGAGCGCAAGGCGATCCGCGCCCGGCCATTGCCTGCACTTTCGACCATGCCGGTCAGGAAGTTCGCCTCGCCGATGAAGTCGGCGACGAAGCGTTCGGCCGGGTGGTCATAGACGTCCCAGGGCGTGCCGACCTGCAGGATGTTTCCCGACGACATCACGGCGATGCGGTCCGACATCGTCAGCGCTTCTTCCTGGTCGTGGGTGACGAAGATGAAGGTGATGCCGGTCTCGTGCTGCAGCCGCTTCAGTTCGATCTGCATTTCCTTGCGCAGCTTGTAGTCGAGCGCCGACAAGGGTTCGTCGAGGAGCAGCACTTTCGGCTGCGGCGCCAGTGCCCTGGCGAGCGCCACACGTTGCTGCTGGCCGCCTGAGATCTGGCTGGTGCGCCGGTTCCTCAATTCCTGCATGTGGACGAGTTTCAGCATCGCGTCGACACGAGCCTCGATCTCGGCCTTCGGCTTGCCAAGCATCTTCAGGCCAAAGCCGATGTTGTCGGCGACCGTCATGTGCGGAAACAGCGCATAGGACTGAAAGACGGTGTTGACCGGCCGCTTGAACGGCGGCAGCGGCGCGATGTCCTGGCCGTAGAGCAGGATTTCGCCGTCAGTCGGATAGTCGAAGCCGGCGATCAGCCGCAGCAGTGTCGTCTTTCCGCAGCCCGACGGGCCGAGCAGCGTGAAGAATTCATTTTCGTGTATCGCGACGGAGACGTTGTCGAGCGCTCTGACCTGGTCCTGACCGGTTCCCCGAAAGATCCTGGTGACGCCCTTCGCCTCAACGGCGGGCCGTATGGCTGTCAAGATATTCCCCTCTCCTCCGTGGTCATTCACCGGCGGAAACCGGCTGACCAACTTGATCCTCGCCATCAGCGATAACTATGACTAAACATACAGTCAATATCTTTTTGCGACCACCAGCACGGCATCGACCATTGACGATGCGGCCGATGCGTCGGTGAACCCGTCATGATATGGTCGAGGACGAGGCCATTGATGAATTGGGGCAAGTCGTGGCGTGATCGCCGCGGCCCTCAGGGTTTGGATCAAGGTCATGCGCCTGTTTCTGGCGGCCGTGCTGCTGATGACCATGGCGCTCTTCTCCGCCGCGCGCGGCGAGGAGCGTATCGCGCTGGTCGTCGCCAATCCGGCCTATGAGGGCGCACCGGCCATCGCCAACGCCGAACTCAGCGCCGAACTCGTGGCAGCGAGCCTGCGATCGCTTGGGTTCACGGTCCGGCAAGTGTCCGACGGCGACCGCGCCGATGTGGCGCACGCCATGTATGATTTCGCCAAATCGCTGAGTGCCGCCGATTCCATTGGTATCTTCTACTATGTCGGCCATACGGCGCAGGCCAATGACCGAAACTATCTGCTGACGCGCGATACGCGGACCGGCTCAAAGGAAGCGGTGGACCAGACGGCACTGCCTCTCGATCTGTTCATGCAAGCGCTCGAAGCCACACCGACATTGAAGGTGGTTGTGCTGGATAATCCCGGTGACGCGAACAACCCCACCCCGGGCGTGATGCAAGGTCTGGCGGCGGTCGGTCCGCTGTCCAGCGCCATCGTTGCCTTTTCCGCCAAGCCGGGACGTGTGGCGCTGAACGAAAACCGACCGGTCACGGTGTTTGCCGACGCGCTCACGGCCGCGCTGACCAGGCGGGGGGTGGACGTCGGCACCATACTCGCCTCGGTCGCGCAAACCGTCGCGGAGAAGACGCTCGGTGCCCAGTGGCCGTGGGTGGCATATGGCCTTTCGGCAGACAGCCATTTTGTACCGACGCCGGACGGGCCGGTCACCGCGGCACCTGCACCGACCGAGGCGCCGCCCGAGGCGGCCGCGCCCGAGCCCGCACCGGCGCCGCCGATGAGCGCAGACGGTGGCGGCTACGACAGCCCGCCGGGCGGCTACGATCTGGGGAGCGGCGGCTCGGCCATGGACGGCGGTGAGTACGGCTCCGGCGGCTACGATGGCAGCAGCCAGGGTTCCGGCAATCCCGACGAAGCCTCGACGGGAAACAGCGCCGACGAAGCCGCCGCATACGAGGAACACAAACGCCGGGAACAGCAGCGCCAGCAGTATGAAGAGCAGGCCCGACGGCAGTACGAGGAGCAAAGAAAGTATCAGGAAGACGCGGCTAAGGCTGCAGCCGCGGCTCAGAACAATCTCGGCGATACCTATCCAAAGGACGGCCAAGCCTCCGGCATGGAACCCGCCCCGCCTCCAGACGTACCATCGACCATGGAGCCACCTGCCCCGCTGCCTGACACGGCGACATCTGAAGAACCTCCGACCTTGCCGCCGGCCCCGGCGCCAGTGCCCGCCCCGCCGCCTGTCGTTGTGCCGCTTTCTCCGTCACCCGATTTTCCAGCGACCGCCAATGCGCCTTCGACGCCGGCTTTGGATCCGCCTCGCGCAACGATTTCTCCACCTGTCGACACCAATCCGATCGAAATCGTGCGGCATCCCACCATCGATGCGCCGGACGAGATTGTCGCCGGCGAGACTGTGACCGTTTCAATCGCGCTGACCGAGGCGCAATTGACGCCCGAAGTGAAGGTGAAGGCAGCGCCCGGCTCGTCTGTGACGGCGGACGGTGCGCTTTCCATGGCGATGCCGGCGGGAACCGACGCCTGGCCCATCGACATCGATCTCTTCGCCTCCGGCTTCGACCTCGCCGATGGCGGCAAATGGAGCCGGCAAACGACACTCTACCGCGAAGGCGACAGTGATGTCGTCCGCTTCGACCTCAAGGCGCGGCCCATTGCAAGGGACAGCAAGCCCGCCCAGTTCATCGCCCGTATCTATAGCGCCGGACGGTTTCTCGGATCGGCATCGCGACCCGTCATTGTTCGTCGAACGGCGCCCGTCGAAGCCAGCGCCCGAGATGCGACAGCCAATCGCGCTGCCGCACCCGCCATGCTGATGCTCGCCTCCGCCCCACCGCAGCCGGCGGTGACCGGCAGCGTCCAACTTGGCAATGCCAGTCCCGACGACGTCCCCGATCTCGATGTCACCATCCTTTATGACGATCCGAACGGACTGGGTCCTGGCCAGATCATCATCCATTCGCCGCATCTGGCCGGCCCGGTGACCGACATCTTCTCGACGCCACCGCAAATGACGGCATGGCTGGATTCCGAATACCGGCGGCTGCTGCAGCTCGGGTTGAGCTTGCGCGGCGCGGTATCGTTGCAGCAGCCTGTCGCAAGCAGCGACCCGGACGCGCAGAAGCGCTTTGTCACACTGGCCGCCGAGGGTTTTGGCGACGCGCTCTACCGCGATTATGTGCCCGCGGCGTTCAAGGATGTGTTCTGGTCGCTACGCGACAAGGGCGAACTGCATTCGATCCAGGTCACCTCGAACAGCCCCACGCTGCCGTGGGAGCTGATCCGCCCGCAAAGTGCCGACGGTGCAACCCGCGACGGCTTCCTCGGCATGAGCTACCGGCTGGCCCGCTGGGCGCCGCGCAGCACCTCCTCGCAGGTCGACAATCCACTCGTCCGCATGGCTTTCACCGGCGTCGCGGCCGTCGCTCCCTCCTATGTCGACAAGCAGTCGCTGCCATTCCAGGAGGTCGAGATAGACGCGTTGAGCAAGCTCGCCGGCTACCGCCGCTTCGATGGCGATTTCGTCTCTTTTGAAAAACTGGTCGGCGAGGTCTCGACCGGCTTCATCCATTTTTCCGGCCACGGCGAGGTCAACCAGCCGAGCAGCGGCCGGCCGGTGTTTGCCATCGACCTCGTTGACCAGTCGCTCGATCCCGATACCTGGCGCGCGCTGGTCAGCGCCGCGCACGGCAAGGGCAATCCGTTCTATTTCTTCAATGCCTGCGACACGGGCAAGTCCCAGCTGCTCGGCGGCTTCGTGCAAGGCTGGGGCCCGGCGGTCCTGGCCGGCGGCGCATCGGGCTTTATCGGCGGCATGTGGCCGCTGACCGACCGCGCCGCCGCCGCCTTCTCGAGCGACTTCTATGGCGGCATCAGCGCGCGGCTCAAGGACGGACCGGTTTACCTCGCCGAGATGCTGCAAGTGGTGCGCAAGCGCTTCTATGAAACCGGCGACCCGACCTATCTTGCCTATACGTTCTACGGCAACGCCAATCTGCAGGTGGTGGCGCAGTGAGCGGCCGACTCTTGCGTCACATCCTGGTCGCGGCGATCTGTTGACGAAACCACTCGAACGTCCGCCCGATGCCGTCCTGATAGCCGATTTTCGCTTCCCAACCAGGAAGGACATGCCTCGCCAAAGTCAGGTCCGGGCATCGGTTGGTTGGATCCTGGGGAACCGGAGGTCGGTGCTCGATGCGGCTGCCAGGGACAAGCGAGCTGACGAACTCAGCGATGCGCAGAACCGAAACCTCTTGATTGTTGCCGATGTTCAGCGGACCGCGGTGCGAGATGCTGTCGCGCCAGAAGAAACGTTCCAGTCCCTCGACGATGTCGTCGACATAACCCCAGCTGCGCGATTGGGAGCCGTCGCCGTAAACCGTCAGGACCCCTGTCGTCAGAGCCTGGATGACAAAGTTCGAAATGGCGCGGCCGTCGTCCATCCGTGTTCGCGGCCCATAGGTGTTGAAAATCCTGACGACACGAACATCAAGCCCGCTGACCCGCTGCTGCTCGAACAGCAATGCCTCGGTGCAGCGCTTGCTTTCATCATAGGCGGCCCTGGGACCTGTGCAGTCCACCGATCCCCTGTAACTTTCGGATTGCGGGGAAACCTGGGGATCGCCGTAAATCTCCGAGGTCGAGGCAAAGCAGAAACGACCGCCGGGCTTGAGCAGCGTCAGAAGATTGAGCGCACCACCTATGTTGGCCTTGATCGTGCGTATCGGCTCGCGCATGTACCAAATCGGCGAAGCGGGCGACGCGAGATGGATGATCTCGTCAAAGCGCTGACTGGATGAAAAGCTTTCGGCGTCGGCAACCTGGAGGCTGAAACGCGGGTCGGTGACATGCGCAATGTTGTCTCGCGTGCCGGTCCATAGATTGTCGACGACGACCAGTCTTTCCAGATCGCTTCGCCGCAGCAGACGGTCGATCAGATGTGAGCCTAAGAAACCGCAGCCACCTGAAACCAACACGCTGCGCGACATGGAAAATTCCCGCTCCAGACACCCGGCCAGTCAACGCGCCGCAGGGCTTGTTTCCCAAGAACATCGAATAGCTGGCTACCGCCACCGACCCAAAGTTCATCCGCCAATCAAGGTTCTCATCTACGTCGCGAAGGGCCGCAGGCGCAACGAGCAAGCTTTGTCGCACGCCATCGACGCGCGCGGGCCACCGGCCTCGGCTCAGGGAGAAACAACAAAATGTCTTCGGGAGTTACAGCGCCCGTTGTGGGCATGGCGTTCCGGCTGCGTCGCCGCAGCGCGACGCCGTGGGCTGAGGCCGAAAGCTCATCTCTTCGGACTGGCGCACCAGTGCGGCGAAGACAAGAGCGAAGCTTCCCAGCATCAGAAAGACGATGATAAGGCGTGCTACCGGCACTATGTCGGCCTCGATTGGCTAGGCCCCCGCCACCATCCACTGTCGGCTAACATGACCGATGCGGCTTTACGATAGTTTAACCCTCGTCTTAACCATCACATTCGCGTTGCCTTTGACATGATGCGCGAACGGCAGATCTGCATCTCGCCGTTTTGCGATCGCCTGCCGGCCGGAACAACGGCTCTCTTTGCAGACGTACCCTGCCCATGCTACCCCGGCGCTGGCGCGGCCCCGGCAACCGGCTGCCGCCAATCGGTCGTCATCGGGGAGCCATGAGCCAAACCGCCAGCCGCATCGCCTTCGTCTCGTCCGACACCGCTGACGCCAAGACGGCGCTGGAAAGCCTGTCGGCGCGCTATGGACAATCCTCCATCGAGGATGCCGGAATCGTCGTCGCCCTTGGCGGCGACGGCTTCCTGCTGCAGACCCTTCGCGACACGATGGGGACGGGCAAGAAGGTCTACGGCATGAACCGTGGCACCATCGGTTTCCTGATGAACGAATATCGCTCCGGTGGACTTACCGAGCGTCTCGCGGCCGCCGTCGCCGAAACGATCCGCCCGCTGGAGATGCTGGCGGTGACCTCGGAAGGCGAAACGGTTTCAGCGCTGGCGATCAACGAGGTGGCGCTTTGGCGCCAATCCTATCAGACGGCCAAGATCCGCATCACCGTCGACGAGCAGGTACGGCTCGAGGAACTGAGTTGCGACGGCGTGATGATCGCGACGCCTGCCGGGTCCACCGCCTACAATCTTTCCGCGCATGGGCCGATCCTGCCGCTAGACGCGCCGCTGCTGGCACTGACCCCGGTCAGCCCGTTTCGCCCGCGCCGCTGGCGCGGCGCACTGCTCTCCAACAAGGCGACCGTGCGCTTCGACATCCTCGAGCCGGAAAAGCGGCCGGTGAACGCCGCCGCCGACCATACCGAGGTCAAGGCGGTGACCTCGGTCACGGTGCGGGAATCATCAACCGCGACGGCAACGTTGCTGTTCGATCCCAATCATTCCTGGAACGAACGCATTCTCGCCGAGCAGTTCCGCTATTGAGCTAGCGCAGTGATCAACGCCTCGATTAAGCATCGCGATTAAGGTTACAACTTCACAATCGTGCCATTCCCGCCCGTTTCTGTTGACAAATCGTGGGCTTGCGCCTAATCGCAATACCAATCTTGCAGGCGCGTGGCGCTTGCCGCGACACACATGCTGTTGCGCTTCCCCGAACCAGCCAAAGACAACAACACTTGTCCTCAGACACCACGACCGCTCCAGAAGCGTTGACCTTTTCAGACCTAGGCCTGTCGCCGAAGGTCCTTTCCGCAGTCACCGATGCCGGCTACACCCAGCCGACGCCGATCCAGGCCGGCGCCATCCCGCACGCGCTTCTCGGCAAGGACGTGCTGGGCATCGCCCAGACCGGCACCGGCAAGACGGCATCCTTCGTGCTGCCCATGCTCACAAGGCTGGAAAAGGGGCGCGCCCGCGCCCGCATGCCGCGCACCCTCATTCTCGAGCCGACGCGTGAACTCGCGGCTCAGGTCGAGGAAAACTTCGTCAAATACGGCAAGAACCACAAGCTCAACATCGCGCTCTTGATCGGCGGCGTATCGTTCGACGAACAGGACAAGAAGCTGGAGCGCGGGGCCGACGTGCTGATCGCCACGCCCGGCCGACTGCTCGACCATCGCGAGCGCGGCAAGCTGCTGCTCAACGGCGTCGAAATCCTCGTCATCGACGAAGCGGACCGGATGCTCGACATGGGCTTCATCCCCGACATCGAGCGCATCTGCGAGATGATCCCGTTCACCAGGCAGACGCTGTTCTTCTCGGCGACGATGCCGCCGGAAATCACCAAGCTCACCGAGAAATTCCTGCACGCGCCGGTGCGCGTCGAGGTCTCGAAGGCCGCGTCGGCCGCCACCAACATCATCCAGCGCCTGGTCAAATCCGGCTCCAAGCCGTGGGACAAGCGCGAGACGCTGCGCAACCTGATCAAGGCCGAGGACGCGGAGCTGAAGAACGCCATCATCTTCTGCAACCGAAAGGTCGAGGTGTCGGAGCTGTTCCGCTCGCTGCTGAAGTATGATTTCGATGCCGGCGCGCTGCATGGCGACATGGACCAGCGTGCGCGCATGCAGATGCTGGCCAATTTCCGCGATGGCAAGCTGCGCTATCTCGTTGCTTCCGACGTCGCCGCACGTGGCCTCGACATCCCCGACGTCAGCCACGTCTTCAACTACGACGTGCCGATCCATGCCGAAGACTATGTCCATCGTATCGGCCGCACCGGCCGCGCCGGGCGCTCGGGCAAATCCTTCACCATCGCGACCAAGTCGGACACCAAGTATATCGACGCCATTGAGCGGCTGATCGGCAACAAGATCGAGTGGCATGATGGCGACCTGTCGACGGTGGTCGCCAGCGAAGGCGGCGAGGACGATGCTCCGCGCCGTGGCAAAGGCGCGCCGCGCCGTGCCGGCCGCAAGGACGACGATCGCAAGGACAGGGGCGAGCGCAAGAGGGGCGGCGAACGCCGCTCCAAACACAGCGAGGAAGACGCCCCGCCCGTCATTGCGCAGCAGCACGAACAGCCTGACGTGGCAGAGACCGCAGTCACCGACATCGGCGAACGCCGCGCGCGCAAGGATGCGATCCGCTCGGAAAACACCGAGCGCAAATCATCCGATCGCAACGAACCCCGCGCTCCGGAACGTGGTGACACCAGGCCGCAACGCGACAGCAACCGCCCTGCCCGCCACCGCCAGGAAGACAACGACACCACTGTCGGCTTCGGCGACGACATGCCGGCCTTCATGCGGATCGTCGCCAAGGTCTGATCCCCAGCCGCGCGTCCAGAGGATGCGCGGCAACGGCTTGATCTGCCCGGTCAGTCCTGACCTGGGAACCTTCAAACAGTCTGTCGATGCTACAGGCTTTTGAGTTCCAGGCGGGATGCCAATAGATCCAGAAACGCGCGAACCTTGGCTGAAGATGACCGGCCTTCCTGCCACAAGGCGTGGATCGGCACCAGCGCCGGCTCGAATTCAGTCAAAACCAGTTCGACGCGACCATCGTCCACCAGATGTCTTATCTGCCAAAGCGGCGAGAAGCCCAAACCCAGTCCGTGGATTGCGGCAGCATAGACCGAGGTCATCAGATTGGAGCGAAAAGCGCCTGAGACCTTGACTGCCCGGGGTTTCCCGTCGACCTGAAACGTCCATTCACCTGGACGCTCGTTAGCGGTTCTGACGATGCAGCTGTGCTCACTCAGTTCGAAGGGATGGGTCGGCCGGCCGCACCGCGCAAAATAGGAAGGCGCGCCGAACACAACGCGACGCAACGCTCCCAGGCGTTTGGCTTTCAAGTTGGAGTCCGGCAAGTCGCCGATGCGTATTGCCAGATCGAGACCTTCAGCACCAAGATCGGCAAATCCATCGGAAAGTTGAAGATCGACCTCGACCCGGGGAAACGTCCGCATGTATTCGGCGATGACAGGCATCAGGACGTTCGGCCCAAACAGAACCGGCGCCCCGATGCGCAGGACGCCCGATGGCTCCGATCGTTGATTGATCGCTTGAAGACTTGCGTCGTTTATCTCGTCGACCGCGGGCTTGATCCGGTTGAAAAAGGCTGCCCCGACTTCACTCGGTGTCGAGCGACGCGTTGTCCTGTGGACCAACTCGACGCCGACTGATTCCTCCAACGCCGCCAAGGATCGGCTGACCGACTGCAGCGAGCGATTCAGCCGGCGTGCAGCAGCCGTCAGACTTCCAAGCTCGATGATCGCGATGAAAGCCTCGAAATCGTCTATCCGGCTCATGCATTCTCCGATCATCGACATAATCTATCACAGTTCAGGACAATTGTAACGCCGTTTGCGACATCGTACCTCTCTGCAAGTTGTCCCGCGAGGACAGGCTTGATGGAAGGGAGTTGTCATGGAAGCACCCAATCCAACCGTACTGGTTGTTGGCGCCAGCGGCCGATTTGCCGGATTGGTCGTGCCCGAACTTGTGCGCCGCAATGCCACGGTTCGCGCGCTCGTCCATGATCCGGAGAACGCCGAGAAGGCCCGAATGCTAGGGGCATCCGAGGTCGCCACTGGCGATTTACGCAATCGCCGGAGCCTCGAAAGCGCTGTCGAGGGCGTTGACGGGGTCTTCCATATTGGACCGGCCTTTGCCCCCGATGAAGCCGCCATGGGGGTTGCCATGGTTGAAGCCGCTGCGCAGGCGGGCGTTCAGAAATTCGTCTTCTCGTCGGTGATCCAGCCGACCAATACGAAGCTGAAAAACCATGCAAGCAAGGTGCCAGTCGAGAACGCTCTCTACTCGACGACGATGGAATATACGATCCTGCATCCTGCCAATTTCATGCAGAATATCGCAGCGGCCTGGCCGTCGGTCGTTGAGCACGGTGTTTTCTCGGAACCGTTTCCAAAGACGGCGAAGGTGGCGCGTGTCGATTACCGCGATGTTGCTGAAGTGGCAGCGATCGCCTTGACCGAAGCGCGACTGTCCCATGCGACGATCGAGCTCTGCGCGGGTATGCACAGCCGGGAAGAGATCGCGTCGATGATGGGAGAGGAACTTGGCCGCCCGGTCATCGCGGGCGAGCCGACATTTGCCGAGTGGGCTGCGAATGTCCGCCTCCCCTACAACGACCTCCAGATGCAATCGTTGGCCAGGGTATATGGCCACTACGCCCTCCATGGCCTTGGCGGGAACAGTCTGACATTGCGCGCCGCTCTGGGCCGCGAACCGCGTTCGTTGCGCAGCTTCATTCGCAACCTGGCCCTGCAAACGGCACACGCCACCTGATCGCGCTCAGCCGCGCATGCGTCCACTTTCTGAACAGGAGATACTTGATGCGAGCGTCATCGGACAAAGTTTTGAAATCGAGGAAACTACCGCCCTCCTACAATGCGCTGGTAATGCCATTCGTTCTTTCCATCTTGATGTCGAGCATTGTTTCGGCAGTATCGACGCTGATCAATGCGGGCTGGACAACCGGTTTCGTGGCGACCTGGCCGTATGCATGGGGAGCATCATGGCTTGTGGCGTTTCCGAGTCTGCTGCTGGTCTTGCCGATCGTTCGCCGGATCGTGGCGGCAATTGTCGATCAGCCGACCTCGTCCTGATGGCGTAGCCAGGGACTGATCCCAACCGCTTTCGAGGGCAAGCCAGCCATCGGCTTGCCCTCACGGTAAGCTCCTACCGGTTCATCGTTTCACGGAAACGCCGAACCGCTCCAACTCTTGCTTTGACGCAGTTCCCTGAGGGAAAGCGCTATGCGCGTTCCCGGGAAAACCGTCTCAGACTTCTCCGGGGAATTGCCACTTTGTTTGGATGCAATTCCGGACGGAAAACCGCTTCACACTTTTCCTGGAATTGCCTCTTTGTTTGGACGCAATTCCGGACGGAAAACCGCTTCACACTTTTCCTGGAATTGCTCCCAGCCTGGCTCGCCCGTTACATCGGGCCAGGCATCATCTTGGTCGGTTTCTCCAGCATCGGAAACTCGGCCTTGTTGCATTTCACCTTCGGGTTCGTCGGACTGAACAGGCCATTCGGATTGTCCACGAACCAGGCGTGAAGATCGTAGTGGACGAACTCCCTCGGGATGAGCGGATAGTGTCCCTCCATCGGGCCCATGAAGGTTTGGCCGAACAGCTTCGGCGGCGCCTTGATGTCCGGCGTCAGCGGCACCAGCCATTCGGCGCCGACCAGGCGCAGGCCTTTTTTCGTCGGTTCGTAGATCAGCACATTGGGGTGCATCGGATCGAGTTTTTGGCCGACACTTGGGACGTTGACGAAATGGATACCCATGGCGCCTTTCGGGTAATCCATCGTGCCCGGTATCTTTTCTCCGCTGTAGTAAACGCAGCCGACCGTCGATAGATAGAGGTCGCGGACGGCGGTGGTGTAGTCTTCATATTTGGCAAGCGACTTCTTCAAGGCGTCTATGTCGGCCTTGCCGGCATCCTCGGCCTGAGCCGTGGCGACGCCCAACCATGCGCCCACAAGAGTGGTTAAAGCGAGGACGCCGCAGCGCCCAAGGCTGGCTGTTCTTGTCATGCATTCCTCCCAGATTTTCTGAATCTGGCCGTGCAAGACCGAGGCGGGAAAAAATGCTGATTGCGCGGCCAGTTGTATCCGCCTCATCCCCTCCGGAACAGGGTCGATGCTATTCCTTTCCGTGGCTGCGGGAAACTAGTTAGTTAGAACTAGCTAATTCTCTGAGCGCCAATCTGCGCCGCCATCCGCTCAAACAAAAACGGCCCCACATATGGGGCCGTTTTGCATTCGCTTGCCGGACAAATCAGGTGAGCGGCGACAGCTGGATCTCGACGCGGCGGTTCTGGGCGCGGCCTTCGGCCGTCGCATTGGATGCGATCGGCCGTGTCTTGCCGAAACCGGTGACGGCGAAGCGGCGCTGATCGACGCCCTGGCCGGACAGGTAGTTGGCGACCGCCAGCGCACGCCGCTGCGACAGATCGAAATTGTGCTGGTCGCCACCGGTCGAATCGGTGTGGCCGAAAACGTCGACCGTGGTCTGCTTGAACTTCTTCAGCACCAGCGCGACCGAATTCAGCACCTGGTAGAAGCCGGGCTTCACGGCATCCTGATCCGTGTTGAAGGTGATGTCGGACGGCATGTTGAGGATGATCTGGTCGCCGCTGCGGGTGACGCTGACACCGGTGCCCTGAAGCTGTCGGCGCAGCTCGGCCTCGTTCTGGTCCATCGTGGCGCCGATGGCACCGCCGGCAAGTGCGCCGATACCCGCGCCGATCAGTGCGTTGCGGCGGTCGTTGCCGCCGGCAAGCAGGCCGAGGCTGGCACCTGCCAGGGCGCCAAGACCGGCACCCGCGGCGGTGTTGGAAATCTTCTGGTCGCCCGTGTACGGATCGGTGGTGGTGCAGGCGCTCACAAGCAAAGCCGTCGCCACAACGACGAGCACAGTCTTTTTCATAGGATCGTCCCTCTCCAGATCACGCCACTGCGATGGCGCCAAATCAGCCCTTCCCGCGACTTGTAACATGAAATGCGGCGAAAAGCGGAACGGCAAAAGCTGCCGCAACGGCTTTTCCCCGGCGCCGATTGGCCGGTCGGCCTCATGGCGAGGCTACCAGAGATTCTTGCCGTCGATGACGACCACTTCGACCTTGTCGAGATCGAAATCGTCGAAGAGCCGCGAATTGACACTGGTCTTGGGATTGTCGAAATCAGGCTCGCCGGTCGACCAATCCGGCGTTTCCGTGAAGGTGCCGCAGCCGCATGTGGCGCAAAAACCGTGCTTTACGGTTTTTGATCCCCATTGGTAGACGGAAACGTTCTCCGGCGGGCTGGTGAGCTTGAACTGCGACGGAACGTAGTAGGCCCAGAGCGAGCCGCGTTTCGAGCAGAACGAGCAGGTGCATTGCGTGACCGTCCGTGGCGCCTGCGAAACCTCGAATGTCGTCCCCTTACAATGACAGCTAGCCTTGATGGTCATCAACGAACTCCTCCTGTCGCCCGCCGCCTCGCACGGCAAAGGCAGCATAAAGAGGCGCTCCTGACAACTCTCTGTCAGCAGAGGCGCCAGACGGCGCGCAGTTTGAACTTTCCGGCCTGGATCCTGGACAGACAGGCCTAGAAGGACGACGGCGGCACGAACAGGCAGATGGTCTTGCCGGCATCGAGCCCGGCTTCATGCGCGCACCAATGGAACTCGCCGTCGGGCGAATCCTTGATTCGTCTGTCGCTGTAGGCCAACACCTCCCCGGTGTCCTTGATGACATAACCTTCCGGGCGCTCGCTGATCGAGGTTTGCGACACCTCATGGCAATCGTAGTTGGCGCAGCAGGCGAACGGATAGCTCCAGCCTTGCGGCTTCGCCGCGGTCGGCTTGGCATCATGCGCCAACGCCGGCGAGGACAGCATTGCTATCATTGGAATTGCAAGCAGGGAAAACAGGAGTCGGCCGGCCGGTCGAACGGCTTTGGCCGATCTGGGTGTGGCAGACATGGAAACGTTCCTTTCAAACGAGCCATAAAGCGTTTCGCTTGCCCGTTCCCCGAACGTCTCGTCCCAGCGGCCGGATCGTCAGCTAGCAGATATGCCGCGCCCAGCCATAAATGCTTTTTGTCTCCCCTCAACGCGGTGATGGTGAGCGCAAATGTGAGTCGGCGCAAGAAATTGCTACGTGGCCGACCGACGCCTATCCGTCGCCAGATCCGGCAATCACGTGCTCTTGATATTGTGGCAAGTCGTCGGTGATGGTGAACCAGCCCGCCTTGGAGCCCACGAAGATATGGGCGGACGGGCGGATGGACGGATCGTCGGCGAGGGTTCCCATCGCCACGTGGACAAAAGCGCCCTCGCGAACCAGCGAATAGAGCAATGAGCCGCACAGCCCGCAATGCGCATCATGGCCGCTTTGATCGCCGAAGATCAGAAACTTGTCCTCGCCTTCGCTCAAGGCAAATTTTTCGCGCTCGATACCGGCGAACGGCTTGAAGGCCGAACCCGTGGTTCGTCGGCAATTGGAACAGTGGCAGTTGGCAGCGTAAACAAACTCGTCCCGAACGGCGTATTGCACAGCGCCGCACAGACATTTTCCGACAAGCTTGCGAGCCATCGTCCTATCCAGGTCTTTGGGGCCGCGGTTCTGCATCTTGCTCCATCCCGATGGAATCAGGACGGAATTCTATCTCAGTGTTTGAACATGATCCTTTCCGAAAACCGGTACCCAGTTTTCGGGATCATACTCCCAGGACTAATCCAGATCCGCCACCGCTTCACCCGCACCGCCTTCGATGCGCTGCGACAAGGAGGCTTCCATGAAATCGTCGAGGTCGCCATCGAGCACGCTCGACGGGCTGGTGCTCTCGACGCCGGTGCGAAGATCCTTCACCAACTGGTAGGGCTGCAGCACATAGGAGCGGATCTGGTGACCCCAGCCGATATCGCTCTTCGACGCTTCGGTAGCGTTGGCAACCGCCTCGCGCTTCTTCAGCTCTTCCTCGTAGAGGCGCGAGCGCAGCATCTCCCAGGCCTTGGCCTTGTTCTTGTGCTGCGACCGTTCGGCCTGGCAGGCGACCGCGATGCCGGTGGCAAGGTGTGTGATGCGCACCGCCGAATCGGTGGTGTTGACGTGCTGGCCGCCCGAGCCGGACGAGCGATAGGTGTCGATGCGGACATCGGATTCGGACACGTCGATCTCGATCGTGTCGTCGATGACCGGATAGACCCAGATGCTGGCGAACGATGTGTGACGGCGCGCATTGCTGTCATAGGGCGAAATGCGCACCAGGCGATGAACGCCCGATTCCGTCTTCAGCCAGCCATAGGCGTTGTGGCCCTTGATCAGCAGCGTGGCGGACTTGATGCCAGCCTCTTCGCCGTCATGCACTTCCAGCACCTCAACCTTGAAGCGGCGCCGCTCGGCCCAGCGCGTGTACATACGCAAAAGCATCGAGGCCCAGTCCTGGCTTTCGGTGCCACCTGCGCCGGCATGGACTTCGAGGTAGGTATCGTTGGCGTCGGCCTCGCCCGACAGCAGCGTCTCGACCTGGCGGGCCTTCGCTTCGCCCTGCATCGAACGGAGCGCGGCTTCCGCCTCGGCGATGACGCCCTCGTCGCCCTCTTCCTCACCGAGTTCGATCAGCCCGATATTGTCTTCCAGCGCCTGCGTCAGGCCTTTCACCGAGGCGATGCCTTCCTCGAGGCCCTGCCGTTCGCGCATCAACTTCTGCGCTTCCAGCGGTTCGTTCCAGAGGCTGGCGTCCTCGGCGCGCACGTTGAGGTATTCAAGCCGCTTTATGGCCTGATCCCAGTCAAAGATGCCTCCTCAGCAGGGTAATCGCCTGCCTGATCTCGTCGACAATATTCTGCGTTTCCGCGCGCATGGCTGGCTGTTCTGTCCTGTTTGATGAAATCGGTCGGCGCGATACATAGGGAGGCCGCCGTCGGCTGTAAAGCAAAATGGGCCGGCGCAAGGCCAGCCCATCCGCTCATGAAAATCGTCAGTAGAGGCCGCCGCCGCCGGACTGGATGGCCTGGTTGGCCTGCGGCGACAGTGCACCGCCGGTGGCATTGGAGCCGTCGGCGCCCATGCCGATCACCCAATAGCTGTCGGCAGGCCCGGTACCCGGCTTGAAGGCTTCGATGATGGTGCCGGGATCGCCCGAAGCGGCACGCATGCCGGTCTTGCGATTGATGGCGATCAGATTCATGCCTTCCGGCACCTTGAAGTCGACATTGGGCGTGCCATCCAGCGCCACCCGCATGAAGTCCTTGAAGATAGGTGCCGCGAGACCACCACCGGTAGCGCCATGGCCAAGGCCGCGCGGCGTGTCGTAGCCCATATAGAGGCCAACGACGAGGTTGGGCGTAAAACCGATGAACCAGGCGTCCTTTTCGTCGTTCGTCGTCCCGGTCTTGCCGGCGATGTGGCGGCCGAGTTCGCCGATGGTGGCGCCGGTGCCGCGTTGCACGACACCTTCCATCATCGACGTGATCTGATAGGCGGTCATCGGATCGAGCACCTGCTCGGAATTGTCGACCAGTTCCGGTTCCGGCTGGTTCTGCCATTCGGGCGCATTGCAGCCCTGGCAGCCACGTTCGTCCTGCTTGAACACCGTCTTGCCGTAGCGGTCCTGGATGCGGTCGATCAGCGACGGCTTGATCGACTTGCCGCCGTTGGCCATGATCGAATAGGCCGACACCATGCGCATCACGGTCGTTTCGCCGGAGCCCAGCGCCATCGGCAGATACGGCGCCAGATGGTCGTAGACACCAAAACGCTCGGCATACTCGACGACCAGCTTCATGCCCATGTCGTTGGCAAGCCGCACCGTCATCAAATTGCGCGACTTCTCGATGCCGGAGCGCAATGTCGCCGGACCAGCAACGGTGCCGTCATAGTTCTTTGGCGTCCAGGTCGTGTTGCCGCTCTGGATGGTGATCGGCCCGTCCATGATCACCGAGGCCGGCGTATAGCCATTGTCGAGCGCGGCCGAATAGACGATCGGCTTGAACGAGGAGCCTGGCTGGCGCATGGCTTGCGTCGCGCGATTGAATTCGGACTGCGCGTAGGAGAAACCGCCGACCATGGCCAGCACGCGGCCGGTATGCGGATCCATGGCGATCAGGCCGCCCTCCACCTCGGGAACCTGGCGCAGGCTGTAGGCGCCATCGGCGCCATCGTTCTTCTGCACGAAGATGACGTCGCCCGGCTTCAACACGTCCGCCGGCGACTTGGCCTTGACGGTCTTGCCGTCGACCAGATGGCGCATGGCGAAACCCATGTCGTCCTTGCTGACGGTGCCTTCGACGCGTTCCTTGACGATCTCGCCCGACGCCTGGCGCGCCGGCTGAAGGCCGATCGACAGGCCGGTCTCCGAACTGTCTAGCACTACGGCCAGCGACCATTCGGGGACATCCTCCAGCCCCTTGACGTTGCCCAGCGGCACGCCCCAGTCGCCGGACACGTCGATGGTCGTCACCGGTCCGCGATAACCGCGCAGCGTGTCGTATTTCATCAACCCGTTCTGCATCGCCTTGCGGGCAATCAGCTGAACCTTCGGATCAAGCGTCGTGCGGACGGAAAGGCCGCCTTCGTAAAGCGCATTCTCGCCGTAACGGGCGATGATCTGGCGGCGCACCTCTTCAGTGAAGTACTCGCCGGCGAAAAGATAGGTGCCGTTGCGGCGCGGCGTCACGCCCAGCGGCTCGGCCTTGGCCTTGGCGCCTTCCTCACGCGTCACGTAGCCATTCTCGACCATCTGGTCGATGACCCAGTTGCGGCGCTCCAGCGCGCGATCGGCATGCTTGAAGGGATGGTAGTTGTTCGGCCCCTTCGGCAGCGAAGCCAAATAGGCGGCCTCGGCCACGGTCAGCTCGTTGACCGACTTGTCGAAATAGGTCAGCGCCGCACCGGCGACGCCATAGGCTCCGAAGCCGAAGAAGATTTCGTTGAGGTAGAGCTCGAGAATACGATCCTTGGGATAGGCCTGCTCGATGCGGAAGGCGAGGATCATCTCCTTGATCTTGCGCTCATAGGTCTGGTCCGAGGACAACAGGAAGTTCTTCGCCACCTGCTGGGTGATCGTCGAGGCGCCGACCTGGCGCTTGCCTGAGCCAAAATTCTGCAGGTTGACGATGATGGCGCGGCCAAGGCCGGTCACGTCGATGCCGGGGTGGTTGTAGAAGTTCTTGTCTTCGGCGGACAGGAAGGCCGCCTTGACGCGATCCGGTATGGCCTGGATCGGCAGGTACAGGCGCCGCTCACGGGCATATTCGGCCATCAGCGCGCCGTCCGACGCATGAATGCGGGTGGTCACCGGCGGCTCGTATTTGGCCAGCACCTCGTAGTCGGGCAGGTCCTTCGACAAATGGCCGATGTAGATCGCAACGCCCGCCGCGACCAAAAGGGCCAGCGTCGTGCCGATGCCGAAAAAATAGCCAATGAGACGAATCATACCCGCTCCAGTCCTTGGTTCGGGAATTTCCTAAACGAAGCCGCCTTCCGCGCAAGCTTTCGAGCCGGTCCCAATCCGCAATCGAAAACTCATGTCGCCACCATGTGGACAAAATACGGCAATGCCTGAATTCGTGACCGCAGGCCGTAAATAAAGGCAACAGCTGTTGTCGCCGCGCAACGCTGCCCCTGGTTGTGGGCGACGCGGAGCATGTCAGCCTCCGGTTCCGGCTCCGGTCTTGGCTGACGCGAAAAGCGCGACGGCATTGGTTATACTCTGAGCCGCCTTGCCGCGCCAGTCGGCGTTGAGCAGCTGCGCCTCGTCCTTGGCATTTGAGAGATAACCCAGTTCGACCAGCACGGATGGCACGTCGGGTGCTTTCAGCACCTTGAACCCCGCCGAACGCTGCGGATTGTTGATGAGGCCGACGCTGGTCGAAAGCTGGCCGACCAGCGTGTGGGCGAAGCTCATCGAGAAATTGTGCGTTTCGCGGCGGATCAGGTCGATCAGGATGTCGGTGACTTCCTTGCTGTCGTTCTTGATTTCCATGCCGGCGAACTGGTCGGAGAGATTTTCGCGGTCGGCAAGCGCCTGCGCCTCGGGATCCGAAGCTTTGTCGGAAACGGTGTAGACGGTGGCGCCGCGAATGCCTTTGACACTGATTGTGTCGGCATGGATGGAAATCAGCAGATCGGCCTCGTGCTGCCGGGCAATGCGCACGCGATCATCCAGCCGCAGGAACTCGTCGGTATCGCGCGTCATGAACACATCGTAGTTACCGACGGCCGCCAGCTTGTCGCGCAACTCGGTGGCGAAGGCGAGCGTGACGTTCTTCTCGATGGTGCCGTTCAGGCCCTCGGCGCCGCCGTCGATGCCGCCATGGCCTGGATCGATGACGACAGTGAAGCGATGGCCCGGATTGGACACCGGTCCGGTACCGACCCGCGCTCCCTTGTCGGTCGAGACCGTCGATCCGGTGGTCAGCGCCTGATTGGCAAGTGCCGCGTCGAACTCGCGAGCGGAGGCTGCGGAGATATCGATGGCGATGCGGTAGCCGGTTCCGTCCTCGTTCTTGAGCACATCGAGCTTGTCGACGGCGAACGGTCCCTTGCCGGTGAGGATCAGCCGCGAAACGCCCTCGCCGAGCGCGCCCAGGCGCACGCCCCTGACCAGGCCGCGCGCCTTCAAGTCCTTGGCGTTGATGGCGAATCGCGTATTCGCAAGATCGATGACAAGGCGATTGGGACCGCGCAGCAGGAACCATTTGACATCGGGTTCGCGGTCGAAATCCATGACGATGCGCATCTTGGTGGCATCGCCCGCCATCTTGTAGCCTTTTGCCACCAGAGGCGCGTCGGCGGCATTGGCAACGGAGGACGAGGCAGAACAGATCACCAGCAACAGCAAGAGGCAGAAGGCACCGATGATCCGGCCGCCAACACGACATCCCTTGTCTGTGAAGTCTGCCAGTCCCATCTGTCTTCCAGTCGCTCCCGGTTTGGCGCCAGGCGCCCGTCGTTTCGTCGAAGTGCCGGTCAGGCCGCGAACTCGATTAACGATTGGTATCCAGAGAAGGTTAACCAAGCCTTTTCATGCAAGGGTCGGAGCCTGTTCTTACGTTACGGAACTGCTTTTTGCCGGCATCGGAAATCGGGGTTGCCTTCCACCCCGCCAAATCATAAAAGCGATACTGGATCACTGCAATCCTGGAACCGCCCTCCTCCGCAGCTTCCTGCTACAGGGTTAGATGAAAGGCGGCTCCTTTCGCTTCATGCGAAAAGGGTTCAGGTGATCGCGACGAAATTTCGCAGGTGTGCGCCCGTGGCGGGGGAATCGCCTGCGTGAGGAAAACGGCCGGGTTTGTTCCCGCGCCGGCTCTGTATGAGCAAACAAGCTGGTCCGGTTCGTCCGGGCTTTGGTTCAAAAGGTTCTGCTGGTGACGATGGCTTCAAGCGCAATCATGGAAAGGTCCGCATCAAACCGCGCCAATATGGCTGCGGGCGGCACCGCCATGGCGCTCAAGCGGCGGCCGGCGGACGTTCAATTATCCGGCACCCACACTCCAGACACGCAGCAGCGGGCTTTGCCTCGCAAGCTGCGGCTGACGGCTGCCGGGGGGAAACGAAATAATGCCCAACAAAATGCTGATAGACGCCTCCCACCCGGAGGAAACACGCGTTGTCGTCGTTCGCGGCAACCGTATTGAAGAATTCGACTTTGAATCCCAGGACAAGAAGCAGCTCAAAGGAAACATCTACCTAGCCCGCGTAACGCGCGTAGAGCCCTCCCTTCAGGCAGCCTTTGTCGAATATGGCGGCAACCGTCACGGTTTTCTCGCCTTCAGTGAAATACACCCCGACTACTACCAGATTCCGGTCGCCGACCGTCAGGCACTGCTGCGCGCCGAAGCGCAGGAGGCCGAAGACGAGGAGGACGAGGATGGCGACGGCGATGATCGCCAGAGCCGCGATCGCGGGCGGCGCGGACGCCGGCGCGGTGGCAAAAGCCGCGACCGTGGTGAACACAGGCGCGACGCAGGCGCGACTGGCGAGGGCGAAGGCTCCGGCGAGGCAAGCGAAGGTGGCGATAATGGCGGCGATGTCGTTGTCGAGGAGATCTCTCACACTTCCGAGATCATCGAACACGCGGCCGATACGTCCGAACATGTCGATACGCCCGAACATGCCGATGCGTCCGGGCATGACGAAGGTTCTGCCGAGCAGGACGAAACCGAAACGCGCAACGGCGGCCCGACGTCGATCGCCGCCTCGGTCGAAGCCGATGTGATTTCCGAAGCCGTCCCGCAAGCGGAAGGCAGCGAGGCGCCGTCAGGCGACAATGATCGCGGCATGCTCGAGGAGGTGCAATCCTCGCACCCGGACGACCACGAGGTCGAATCGGTCGGCGCCGAGGATGCGCTGGAAGAAGTGCGCAACCGCCGCAAGCCGGTGCGCCGCCAGTACAAGATCCAGGAAGTGATCAAGCGCCGCCAGATCCTGCTGGTGCAGGTCGTCAAGGAAGAGCGCGGCAACAAGGGCGCTGCCCTCACCACTTACCTGTCGCTTGCCGGACGCTATTCGGTGCTGATGCCGAACACGGCGCGCGGCGGTGGCATTTCGCGCAAGATCACCAGCGCGGTCGACCGCAAGCGCCTCAAGGAGGTCGTTGCCGATCTCGAAGTACCGCAGGGCATGGGCGTCATCCTGCGCACCGCCGGCGAGAGCCGCACCAAGGCCGAGATCAAGCGCGACTACGAGTATCTGATGCGGCTTTGGGAAAATGTCCGCAGTCTCACCTTGCAATCGACGGCCCCTGCCCTGGTCTATGAGGAAGGCAGCCTGATCAAGCGTTCGGTGCGCGACCTCTACAATAAGGATATCGACGAGATCCTTGTCTCCGGCGAGGAAGGCTACCGCGAAGCCAAGGACTTCATGCGCATGCTCATGCCGAGCCACGCCAAAGTGGTTCAGCCGTTCCGCGACACGACGCCGATCTTCGTGCGCAATGGCATCGAGGCGCAACTCGACCGCATGCTGCAGCCGCAGGTGACGCTGAAGAGCGGCGGCTACATCATCATCAACCAGACCGAGGCTCTGGTCGCCATCGACGTCAATTCGGGCCGTTCCACCAAGGAGCACTCGATCGAGGACACCGCGCTCCACACCAATCTGGAAGCGGCCGAGGAAGTCGCCCGCCAGCTCAGGCTGCGCGATCTCGCCGGCTTGATCGTCATCGACTTCATCGACATGGAGGAGAACCGCAACAACCGCTCCGTTGAGAAGCGGTTGAAGGATCACCTCAAGAACGACCGTGCGCGCATTCAGGTCGGCCGCATCTCGCATTTCGGCCTGATGGAGATGTCACGCCAGCGCATCCGCGCCAGCGTGCTGGAATCGACCATGAAGCCCTGCCCGCATTGCGGCGGCACTGGCCATGTGCGGTCCGATTCGTCGGTCGCGCTGATGGTGGTGCGGGCGATCGAGGAATTCCTGCTGAAGGATTCGCGCAGCCACATCACGGTGCGGACGCCGGCGGCGACCGCACTCTATGTGCTCAACCACAAGCGCGGCACGCTGGTGGAACTGGAAAGCCGCTTCGGCCTGACAATCACAGTCGAGGCAGACGATTCGGTAGGCGCGCAGCATTATGCGATCTTCCGCGGCGCGCTGGCGGAAAAGCCGGAAGGCTTTGTCGAGGTGCGTAGCCTGCCGGCCTATGTCGAACCGGATGAGCCCGAGGACGAGATCGTCGTCATCGAGGAAGACGACGAGGCGCCGGTACAGGCCGAACAGCCACGCCAGCAGCAGCCGCAGCAACAACAGCCACGGCCTGCCGCCGGTGGCGAAGAAGGCGAAGGCCGCGACCGCAAGCGCCGCAAGCGCCGGCGGCGTCGTGGCGGCAAGGACCGCGACCGCGAACACGGCGCACCCGCGGACGGATCTTCCGTCTCCGCACCGGTCGCTGAGTTCTCCGGCTCGGCAGCCACTGCCAGCGACGGCGACGCGGAAACAGACGACGACGCTCCTCTCGGTGTTGCCGAGACGTCCGAAACGGTTGAGGCATCGGATGAAGGCCAAGGCAAGAAGCGCCGGCGCGGCAAGCGCGGCGGCAAGCGCAATCGCCGCGAAGACGGTGAAGGCGAAGCCGAGGCAAACGCTGGCGAAACGGTCGAAGCACTCGACCGCGAAGTGGCGGAAAGCGTGGCGGTCTCCAGCGAGCCGGTAGCTGCCGCACCGGCCGAGGAGCCGGTGGCGCTTGCTCCGGCCAATGACGACGCGCCGAGCACGGAAAAGCCGAAGAAGCCACGTCGTGCCGCCAAGCCGAAGAAGGCCGCGGTCGAGGTCGTCGCCGAGGCGCCGACTGCCGAAGCGGTCGCGGAGGCACCGGCCGAGACGCCGGCCACGGCGTCCGACGAGGCAGCGGCAGCGACTGTCGAGGAGGCGCCGAAGGTCCGCCCGTCACGGCGCAAGCCGGCGGCCGTGGATGCGCCGGTCGTGCCGGTGGTGTCTTCGACGGTTGCCGACGAACCGGCGGCCAAGACCGAGGACAAGCCGAAGCGCGCCGGATGGTGGCAGCGGAAAGGCTTTTTCTAAGCCTTTCAGCCGCTTGACTTGATTTCTTGACAAAAAAAATCCCGCGCCGCTCGAAAGACTGCGCGGGATTTTTCATATCTGCGGATCGCTAACGCTGAAGCAACTTCAGTGTGAAACGGTTTCCGCCCGGAGTTGTGTCAAACAAAGAGACGGAGCAGCTCTGCGTTTCCGTGAAACCGATCAACCGCTTTACGGCGCGAAGATCGACCAGTTCATCATTCTGGCCAGCTTTTCCAGCGCGATCGAGCCCAGCTTGGAATTGCCGTTGGCATTGAGGCCAGGCGACCAGACGGCGAGCGAGGCTACGCCCGGCACGATGCCCAGTATGCCGCCGCCGACGCCGCTCTTGCCGGGAATGCCGACGCGGAAGGCAAAGTCGCCCGAGCCGTCATAATGGCCGCAGGTCAGCATCATGGCGCCGATGCGGCGCGCCCGCTCGGCCGACACAACGGAATGCCCGGTCGCCGGGTTCTTGCCGCCATTGGCGAGGAAGCGGCCGGCGAGCGCGAGCTGCCGGCAACTCATGGCGATAGCGCAGTGGTGGAAATAGACACCCAGCGCCAGTTCCGGCGCATGGTTGAGATTGCCAAAGGATTTCATGTAGTTGGCAAGCGCGAAGTTGCGATAGCCGGTGGCGCGTTCGGAGGCCGCGACCTCGCGGTCGATGATGATGGTCTCGTCGTCGGCCAAGAACTGGATGAAACGCAGGATTTCGCCGATCGCCTCGCGCGGCTGGTGGCCGGCAAGCAGGATATCGGAAACGACGATGGCGCCGGCATTGATGAACGGATTGCGCGGGATGCCGTTCTCATGTTCGAGCTGGACGATCGAGTTGAACGGATTGCCCGACGGCTCGCGTCCGACCCGCTGCCACAGCGCATCGCCGACATTGCCGAGCGCCAGCGTCAGGGTGAACACTTTCGAGATGCTCTGGATCGAAAAAGCCTGATCGGCGTCACCCGCCATCAGCACGCGGCCGTCATTGGTGACGGCGGCAATGCCGAACTTCTTGGGGTCGACCTTGCCGAGCTGCGGAATGTAGGTGGCAACAGCGCCGCGATCGGTGCGTTCGGCCATTTCGGCGGCGACTTCGGCCAATGCCTGATCAAGTTTGGGGGCCTGTTCGAGTTCTGGCATGGTGCTACCTCAACCAGCGTTCAATGCGAGCCATCGCCTCGACCATGTCGTCATGGCTGCCGGCATAGGAGAAACGCATCGTGCGGTGCCCCGCCTGGGTGTCGAAGTCGCGGCCTGGCGTCGCCGCGACATGCGCCTGCGCCAGCATCTTTCGTGCGAAGGCCATGCTGTCGTTGGTGTGCCTGGTGACATCGCAAAAGGCATAGAAGGCGCCGTCCATCGGTGCCGCCAGCGGAAAGCCGAGTTCCGGCAGGCGTTTCATCAAGAGCTCGCGATTCCAGGCGTAGCGGCCTTTCACCGCTTCCAGCTCCTCAGTCGCCTTGAACGCCTCGATCGCGGCGATCTGCGACAGTTCCGGCGGCGAGATGTAGAGGCTCTGGGCGACGCGCTCGACCGGCCGCACCAGCTCTTCGGGCAACACCATCCAGCCGATACGCCAGCCGGTCATGCAGTAATATTTCGAGAACGAGTTGATCACCGTCACGTCGCCGCCATAGGCAAGTGAGGTGGTGTCGGGGGCGGCATAGGCCAGCCGATGATAGATCTCGTCGGAGATGACGGCGATGCCAAGCTCCTGCGCCGTCCTCACCAGGGCCGCCAGCTCATCGGCCGGTATGACCGCGCCAGTCGGGTTGGCCGGGCTTGCAAACAGCACGCCTTTCAGCGGCTTTTCACGATGCGCGGTTTCCAGATGACCGGCATGCAGGTAGGCGGCGTCGCCGAGTTCGATCTCGACCACGTCGATGCCGAGCGCGGCCATGATGTTGCGATAGGCGGGATAGCCGGGCGCGGCGATGGCGACGCGGTCGCCCGGATCGAACATCGCCAGGAAGGCAAGGTTGAAGGCGGCCGACGATCCGGTGGTCACCGCGATCCGGCTCGGTGGAATATCGAGGCCATAGTGATCGGCGTAGTGTTCGGCGATCGCCTTGCGCAGCGCGGCGAGGCCGAGCGTGTCGGTGTAGCCGATGCGTCCGTCCTGCAAGGCCTTGGCCGCCGCCGCGCGAACGCCGATCGGCGCAGGGTCGGAGGGCTGGCCGACGGCCATGGAAACAACCGGCACGCCCTGGGCCTTCAGGCGGTTTGCCTCGGCCAGAATGTCCATGGCATGGAAGGGCTCGACATTGCCACGACGTGAGAGCGAAACGACCATTTAACCAGTATTCCCGATGGTTGAAGGCGCCAAACTCGGGCGCATGCGCCGCACAAATGCCCGATTGATGTGAGGATCACAAGTTGAGGAAGTTTCCGGCGCCGACTTTTCATCTTTGGCCCGCTCGTCTACCAGTGGAACCATCATGTTGAGCCGACCCAGATCGACGATTGCCCGGACAGCGCGCGTCTTTGCGACGCTTTCGCTTGGCGTTGCCATCGCGTTGGCGGATTCGGTCAGCGCCTTCGCCCAGAACGTGCCTGTGGTACGCGACGCCGAGATCGAGGCGCTGGTGCGCGATTATGCGCGGCCGATCTTCAAGGCGGCAGGACTGGCGAACGACGGCATCGACATCGTGCTGGTCAACGACCAGAGTTTCAACGCATTCGTCACCGGGCGCCGGCTGTTCATCAACACCGGCGCGCTGATGACGGCCGAGACACCCAACGAGATCATCGGCGTCATTGCCCACGAAGCCGGCCATATCGCCGGCGGCCACCAGCAGAAGCTGCGCGAACAGCTCGAACGTGCCAAGACCATGGCCATCATCGCCACATTGCTAGGCGCAGGCGCCATGGTCGCCGGTGCCACCACCAACAGCCGCGGCCTTGCCGGCGCCGGTATCGGCATGGCGGCGGGCGGCGGCGAGATGGCGCAGCGAAGCATCCTCGCCTATCAGCGCACCGAGGAGATTACCGCCGACCGCTCGGCGATCACTTATCTCAACGCCACCGGGCAGTCCGGCATGGGCATGCTGAAGACGTTCCACCGTTTCCAGACGGCGCTGTCGCTGTCGGGCGCCCAGGTCGATCCCTACCGGATCAGCCATCCGATGCCGCAGGACCGCATCGCCAATCTCGAAGTGCTGGTGAAACAGAGCCCCAATGTCGACAAGGTCGACCCGCCGGCGCTGCAGCAGCGGCACGACATGATGCGCATGAAGATCGCCGTCTATATGGAAGGCCAAGCGGGGTTGGCGCGGCTGATGCGCAAGATGCCCGGCAGCCTTGCCGCACAATATGGCGATGCCGAGTCGACGTACCTGTTCGGCAACATAGCCACCGCGCTCGCCAAGACCAATGCACTGATCAAGGCGCAGCCGAAGAATGCATATTTCCAGGAACTGCGCGGCGACATCCTGATGAAGGCGAACAGGCCCAAGGAGGCCGCGGATGCCTATGCCAAGGCGGTCAGCCTCGACCCGGCGCGGTCGGGATTGCTGCCTGTCTCCCTTGGCCAGGCGCTGATGGCCGTCGGTACGCCTGAATCCCTCAAGAAAGCCGTCGTGCAGATCAACAATGGTCTGCAGCGAGACAAGGAAAATGCGGCCGGTTACCGCTACCTTGCACAGGCCTATGGCGAACTGGGTGACATACCGGGCGCAGAACTTGCCACCGCCGAAGGTCATTTCTATTCCGGCAACTATAAGGATGCTAAGATCTTCGCCATGCGGGCACAGCAGCAGATGAAGCGCGGCGAACCGCGCTGGCTTCGCGCCCAAGACATCATAAACTACGCACCATCGACCAAGATCAAGTGAACCTTCCGGCGGCGCGCTGCGACACAGTCAGACGAACGGGCCGGAAAAACAGGTAGAAGGAACAGGAACGATGAAAAAGGCACTGCTGCTGGGCACCACGGGGGCCGTGGCCGCCCTGGCCATGCTGGCTTTCGGATTCGTGGCCGGAAACCCACAGATTGCCAAGGCCGGTACGGCGCAGCCGGCCCAGACGGCAGCGGCCGACACCAAGATCGACCGCACCGAGGTCGAAGGCATCATCCGCGACTATCTGTTGAAGAACCCGGAAGTGCTTCTGGAGGTTCAGGACGCGCTCGAAGCCAAGCAGAAGGAAGAGCAGCGCATCGCCCATATGGGTGTCATCAAGGATGCCAAGGACCAGATCTTCAACTCGGCCTTCGACGGCGTCGTCGGCAACCCGAACGGCAAGGTCACCATCGTCGAGTTCTACGACTACAATTGCGGCTTCTGCAAACGCGCCATCGACGACATGCGAGCGCTGACCAAGTCCGATCCGGACCTGCGCTTCGTGCTCAAGGAATTCCCGATCCTCGGACCGGATTCGCAAAAGGCGAGCGTGGTTTCGATGGCGTTCCACCTGATGAAGCCGGAAAAGTATGGCGAGTTCCACAACGCACTGCTCGGCGGCCAGGGACGCGCCACCGAGGCGGCGGCGATCAAGATCGCGCTTTCGCTCGGCGCCGACGAGGCGACGCTGCGCGAGAAGATGAAGGACCCGTCGATCAACGAGGCCTTCTCCAAGACCTACGATCTTGCCAACAAGCTGGCGATCACCGGAACGCCGTCCTATGTTGTCGGCAACGAGGTCGTGTTCGGGGCGCTTGGACAGGAAGTGCTGGCTGAAAAGATCGAGGCGGCGAAAGCCGCGCTCTGATCTTGCTCACGAGCGCATTCTCACGGGCACATTCCGCGCGTTGTGGACAGTGAAAGAACGCACTTGCGCTCTTTTCGCAGGCGTCTATGCCCATTATAGAGGGCCCAGCGCGCCGGCTTGATGTCGGCGCCGGGAAAGGTCGGCTTTTTTGAAAACGGTTTTCGTCCTGAACGGTCCCAATCTCAACGCGCTCGGCAAGCGCGAGCCGGGCATCTATGGCGGCAAGACGCTTGCCGCGATCGCCGAGGACTGCAAACAGGCCGGCACAGCACTTGGGCTCGAGATCGATTTCCGCCAGTCGAATCACGAGGGTGACCTTGTCGACTGGATTCAGGAAGCTGGCGACAAGGCCGCCGGCATCGTCATCAATCCAGGCGCCTACAGCCACACCTCGATCGCCATCCACGACGCCATCCGCGCCATCGCGCCGCTGCCCGTCGCTGAAGTCCATCTTTCCAACATCCATGCGCGGGAACCATTCCGCCACGTGTCCATGGTCGCGCCGGTTGCCGTCGGCATGATCTGTGGCTTTGGGCCGCTCGGCTACACGCTGGCCCTGCAGGCGCTGGCCGCACGCCTATGACCGGCCAACAAACAGAAGGCTCGAAAATGTCGATAAAGAAGACCGGTGTTGACCAGCAGCTGATCCGCGATCTGGCGGGCATACTGAACGACACCAACCTCACCGAGATCGAGGTTGAACTGGGCGACCTGAAGGTGCGTGTCTCGCGGCAGGCACCGGCCGTGCACGCGATCGCGGCACCGCAGCCGGCCTATGCACCGTCATCCGCCCAGCCCATTGCCGCGGCAGCCCCGGCAGTGGTCGACGTGGCGAAGAACGCGGTCACCTCGCCGATGGTCGGGACCGCCTATCTGGCGCCATCCCCCGACGCCAAGGCGTTCATCGAAGTCGGCCAGAAGGTCAAGGAAGGCCAGACGCTGCTGATCATCGAGGCGATGAAGACGATGAACCAGATTCCTTCGCCGCGTTCCGGCACGGTGACGGCGATCCTGTTCGAGGATGCGACGCCGGTCGAATACGGCATGCCGCTCGTCGTGATCGAGTAGAGCGGGCCGGATGTTCCAGAAGATCCTCATCGCCAATCGCGGCGAAATCGCGCTTCGGGTGCTGCGCGCCTGCAAGGAACTCGGCATCCAGACGGTGGTGGTGCATTCGACCGCCGACGCCGATGCCATGCATGTTCGGCTCGCCGACGAAAGCGTCTGCATCGGGCCGCCGCCATCGCGCGACAGCTACCTCAACATCCATCAGATCGTCGCTGCCTGCGAGATCACCGGCGCCGATGCGGTGCATCCGGGCTATGGCTTCCTGTCGGAAAACGCCAAGTTCGCGGACATCCTGGCCGCCCACAACATCACTTTCATCGGCCCGTCCGGCGACCATATCCGCATCATGGGCGACAAGATCGAGGCCAAGCGCACCGCAAAACGGCTCGGCATTCCGGTAGTGCCCGGTTCGGATGGTGCGGTCACCGATGAAAAAGAGGCCAAGCGCATTGCCGGCGAGATCGGCTATCCCGTGATCATCAAGGCGTCGGCCGGCGGCGGCGGACGCGGCATGAAGGTGGCGCATACCGAAGCCGACCTCGAGGTCGCCCTGCAGACGGCGCGCTCGGAGGCCGGTGCCGCCTTCGGCGACGATGCCGTCTACATCGAGAAATACCTGGAGAAGCCGCGCCACATCGAGGTGCAGGTGTTCGGTGACGGTTTTGGCCGCGGCGTGCATTTCGGCGAGCGCGATTGTTCGCTGCAGCGCCGCCACCAGAAGGTCTGGGAAGAGGCGCCCTCGCCGGCCCTCAATGCCGAGGAGCGTGCGCGCATCGGCGGCGTCTGCGCCAAGGCGATCGCCGACCTCGGCTATTCAGGCGCCGGCACGATCGAGTTCCTCTACGAGAATGGCGAGTTCTATTTCATCGAGATGAACACGCGCCTGCAGGTCGAGCATCCGGTGACCGAAGCGATCACCGGCATCGACCTCGTGCACGAGCAGATTCGCGTGGCCTCGGGGGGCGGACTTTCGGTCAAGCAGGAAGACATCAAGTTCAACGGCCACGCCATCGAATGCCGTATAAACGCCGAGGATCCGCGCACCTTCACCCCCTCGCCCGGCACGATCACCCACTTCCATACGCCGGGCGGTCTCGGCATCCGCGTCGATTCCGGCGTTTACTCCGGCTACAAGATCCCGCCCTACTACGACAGCCTGATCGGCAAGCTGATCGTGCATGGGCGCAACCGCGTCGAGTGCATGATGCGGCTGCGGCGCGCGCTGGATGAATTCGTCGTCGACGGCATCAAGACGACGTTGCCGCTGTTTCGCGATCTCGTCGGCAATGCCGACATCGCCAATGGCGACTACGATATCCACTGGCTGGAAAAATATCTGGCCAAGGAAGAGTAGTCCGGGGACGCGATGACCCGCCCCTTCGCGCCCGGCTATCGCATCCCGACCGACCTTTTGCTCAAGGCCTACGCCTCGGGCGTGTTCCCGATGGCCGAAAGCGCCAGCGATCCGGAGGTGTTCTGGGTGCGGCCGGAAACGCGCGGCATCATCCCGCTTGACGGTTTTCACACGCCGAAAAGCCTCAGGAAAACGATCAAGAAGCACCCTTTCGACATCCGTTTCGATTTCGATTTCGAAGCGACGATCGACGGCTGCGCCGAAAGGCGCGAGGAGCGCCGCTCGACCTGGATCAATGCGCCGATCCGCGAAGCCTATGTCCAACTGCACCGGATAGGGCATTGTCATTCGGTCGAGGCATGGCGCGAGGACCGGCTGGTCGGCGGCCTCTATGGCGTATCGCTTGGACGGGTGTTCTTTGGCGAAAGCATGTTCGCCAGGGAGACGGATGCTTCCAAGACCTGCCTTTATTATCTGGTCGAGCGGCTAAAGGCGCGCGGATTCGCTCTGCTTGATACGCAGTTCACCACCGAGCACCTGAAGCGCTTCGGCGCGGTCGACGTGCCGCGCGGCAAATACGAGAAAATGCTGGCCGACGCGCTCAAGGGCGACGCCTTATTCTACCCCTGACGATCGGGCCTCTTACTTCCCGGCCGCGGCTTCCAGCGGCGTCTGCGAATGGAACATCATTTTCCAGCCGTTGACTCGATGGACGTAGCCGGTACTGACCAGCGCCGCGTAGGGCTCGCCGTTCTCACGCGTCGCATGCGCCTCGTAGGTCAGCATGACGATATCGCTGCCCGGCTCGATTATTCCCTTGAGCTCGATGTCGAGATCGCGCCAACGGTTGGGCTTGGTTGCGGTCTTGGCGAGATCGGCATTGTCCATGGCCTGTGCCATCTGCGGAAACGCCACCAGGCACTCGGTGTCGGCATTGGCCGCGTAGTAGGCCGCGTCACCCGTCCAGAACCCTTTTTCGAGTTCGAGCAATTCCGCCTTGCCGGCGGTGATCCGCTTGCTGTCTGACATCGGAATATCCTCCATGCGCATGAATGCGCGGTCGTCCGTGGTCCAACGCATGGTGGCCACGACGGTTCCAGAGGATCAGTTGGCTTCGGCGGTATCCGGTTCCGTGGTATCCGGTTCCGTGATAGCCGGTTCCGTGATAGCCGGTTCCGTGGCATCGGGCTGTACCGCGTCCGGAGTGGCGGCAGGCTTCGGCTTGGCCGCGGCAGGCTTGGACGCGTCGGCTTTGGTCGCGTCAGCCTTGGCGGCGTCGGGCGCCGGCACATCCGACTTCTGCTTGCATTCCTTTAGCCAGACGTCATAGACGGCATGTTCGACGGCGTTGAGGCCAGGGCTTTCGGCAAACATCCAGCCGGTGAAGATGCGGCGGATCTTCCGGTCGAGCGTGATCTCGTCGACCTCGACGAAGGAATCGGTCTTTGGCTCCTCGGTCTGCGGCCGCGAATAGCAGACGCGCGGCGTCACCTGCAAAGCACCGAACTGCACCGTCTCGTCGATATAGACATCGAAGGTGATGATGCGGCCGGTGATCTTGTCGATGCCGGCAAACTCGGCGATGGGATTGGTGACCCGGTCCGATCCTGCGGGCGCCGCCGGCGCCGGTGCAGCGGGCGCCGGTTCAGGCGAAGCGGCAAAGGCAGCGGTGCTGACGGCAAGACTGGCGGCTAGCGCCAGGCCGCCCGTCGATATTCGGTTAAAAAAGCTCATCTAGGGGTACCGGTGGTTCGCGCCCGGGTGATTCTGTCGATCGCCAAGGCTAGTCGCCGTTTTTTGATCAGCAAGCAGCTAAACACCAATTGTGGCGATAAAGGACCGGCCTGCACCTTGCGCCGTTACAAGTCGGGGGCCGTTACGACCCCGGTGTCCAGGCGTCGTAGTCACCCGTGACCTGCGGGCGATGCTGATTGGTCAACACTGAGCCTTTCGGGCGGTAGGCCGCCGGAGTGCCGGTCAGATTGGGCTGATGCGGCTTCTGCCAGTCGCGGGGCTTGTAGGTCTCGCTGGCCGGCGCGACATCGACACGGTGATGCATCCAGCCATGCCAGCCGGGCGGTATCGCGGAGGCTTCCGAATAATTCCGGTAGATGACCCAGCGGCGCGTGCGGCCCTCCGAATCGATGCCGCCTTCGTAATAGACATTGCCCGTCTCGTCCTGGCCGACCTTCTTGCCGTGCCGCCAGGTGTGCAGGCGCGTTCCCAGCGTCTGGCTGTTCCACCAGGTGAAAAACTGCGTAAGGAAAGTCTTCATCTCAGAACCCTCGCGCCGGCAGCGCCCGTTTCCTGCTTATGGCGTCAGGCCTTCGGGAAGGCAAGGGTTTTGCCACAAGCTGCACGCAAATGGCTTGCCGGAAACCCGACACAAGCCCGTGATCTTATCGACAGCAAGATGCACGCTTGCCAAGCCATTGCGGTCTTTCTAAAGCTTTGCGCGCCCAGCCGGTATCCAACCCGCTGCAGGCTGACGGAGGTGACGATTGGCCACGGAAATGCCGACCACCGACATTCGCATCAGCGCGGACACGATTCGCCGCCGCAAGGGCGGCACACCGATTGTCTGCCTCACCGCTTACACCTATCCCATCGCCCGCTTGCTCGACGAGCATGTCGACCTGCTCCTGGTCGGCGACAGCGTCGCCATGGTGCTGCACGGCCACGAGACGACACTGGGTGCCTCGCTCGAGATGATGATCGCGCATGGGCAAGCGGTGATGCGCGGCGCGGCCACGGCTTGCGTCGTCGTCGACATGCCGGCCGGCACCTATGAGGATTCGGCGGCGCAAGCCGTTGCTTCGGCGCGGCGGATGATCGACGAAACCGGCTGCCAGGCGGTGAAACTCGAAGGCGGCGTCGACATGGCCCGGCAGATCGCCGCAATCGTCGCTGCCGGCATTCCGGTGATGGGACACATCGGCCTCCAGCCGCAATCTGTCGAGAAAGACGGCGGCTACAAGATCAAGGGTCGCACCGAGGAGGCCGTCGCGGCCTTGGTTCGCGACGCACTCGCGGTCGAAAGCGCCGGTGCGTTCTCAGTGGTCATCGAAGGCACGGTCGAGACCGTCGCCGCCGACATCACCCGCCGCATCGCCATTCCAACCATCGGCATCGGCGCCAGCGGCGACTGCGACGGCCAGATCCTGGTCATCGACGACATGGTCGGGCTGACCGTCGACCGCGTGCCGAAATTCGTCAAGGAATATGCCGACCTGCGCAGCGTCATCTCACACGCCGCCGAACGCTACGCTGCGGAGGTGCGAAGCCGGACATTTCCCGGCCCCGGCCATGTCTTTTCGGCGACAAAGCACGGGGATGACGCATGAGCAGGCCCGTCATCGTCGACAGCGTTGCCGCACTGCGCGCGCAAATCCGCGACTGGCGGCGCGACGGCCTTCGTGTCGCCATGGTGCCGACCATGGGCGCATTGCATGACGGGCACATCTCGCTGGTCAGGATCGCACTCGAAAGGGCCGATCGCTGCGTCGTGTCGATCTTCGTCAATCCGACACAGTTCGCGCCGACGGAAGACCTCGACAAGTACCCGCGCCAGCTCGCCCACGACCTCGATCGGCTGGAAGTGGCCAAGGCCGACCTTGCCTTCACACCGACGGTTGGCGAGATGTATCCCGCCGGCTTTGCCACCAAAATCTCGGTGGGCGGTCCCTCCGCCGGGCTCGAATCGGACTTTCGGCCGACGTTTTTCGACGGTGTCGCCACCGTCGTGGCAAAGCTCTTCCTGCAGGCAACGCCTGACTGCGCGATCTTCGGCGAGAAGGACTACCAGCAACTTTGCGTCGTCAGGCAGCTCCGCCGCGACCTCGACCTGCCGGTCGAGATCATCGGCGCACCGACGATCCGTGACGCACATGGTCTCGCCATGTCGTCACGCAACGCCTATCTCGATGAAGCCGAACTCAAGATCGCCCGCCAACTCAATGTGATATTACGCAACACGGCGGTGGCTTTGACGGCAGGTGCCGACCAAAACCACGCAACCGCGGAGGCCAGCCGCGCCCTGGTCGCGGCCGGCTTCCGCAAGGTCGACTACGTCGAGGCCCGTGAAAGCCTGACGCTCGCGCCATGGCGTCGCGATCGTGAAGGACGCGTGCTTGCGGCCTCCTGGCTCGGCAAGACGAGGCTGATCGACAATGTGGACGTTCGCTCCACCTAACGCGGCGGTTTGCTGCCGCGCCTACCTCTCTCCCATTCGTTCGCTGAGCCTGACGAACAGTTGCCCCACAAAGATCCCAACAATTCCGGCCGATGCTTTCACGAGTGCATCGGCAAACTGCGCGTGGCGACCGGGATCAATGATCTGAAGCAGTTCCAGGACGCCGGCGGTCACAACCACGAAGATTGCAGCTTGATACAGACGGTTGGGGAAGCCGAGCGCCAGGACGAAGCCCAAGAGCACATAAGCCAAGGCGCGCTCAACATTCGCCTCGGCTATGTGTGGCCGCATCTGGATCGGCGACAGGGTTGAGAAAATGATGATGGCGAGCAGCACCAGCGCTGCAATGCGGGACAGTTTGGTCATGTTCCTGCATATCCGTCGTGAGCCGGCGCAGCAAACGCCGAGATGACGCATGGCCGTATGCGGAACAGATGACGGCCAGCAATGCCGGTGGAGCGTGATGTCAGCGCAGGTTGGCCCGGCTCCCGCGTCAGAGCCATGCCTGCCAACCTGCGAAGATCGCGAGCCATCTGATCGCCGCCTATTCCTCGGTCGGCATGTGCAGATACATCGACTGGATGCCGACCCGGCCCGGCCCGGTGAAGCGGTTGACGATGAAATTCATGTTGGCGCCGAAGAAGCCGCTCGACAGGCGATCGATCTTGGTCTCCATCCTGACCGAGACATCCTTGAACAGCCAGCCGCCGGGCTCTATGTCGATGGTTTCGCCGGCGGCGAGCGTCTTTTCGAAGACATTGCCATAGCCGTGCAGCCAGACGATGCCATCGCCGGCATCGCCGCGAAAACGGTCGATGAAGAAACCACTCTGGCCAAACAGCATCGTCGCCAGGCCGCGCACGCGCTCGAAGGAGTAGTCGACATTGCCGGTGGCAGCGAGGAACTGGTGCTCGCGCACCTGGATCTCCTCGCCACGCCTGAGATGGATCGGCACGATATGGCCGGGCCCATCGCGGCTGAAGGCAATGATCCCTGCTCCGGACGCTTCAGTGACGAAGATCTGCATGCCGGCCATCATGCGCTTCAGCGCACCCTTGAGCGATTTCAGGCCGATGGTGATGGTGGAATTCTTCCACAGCAGGATGTGGTGCTCGAAATAGACCGGCATTCGCGTCACATCGACCGAAAGCACCGGCACCAGTTCGCCCGCGATGTGATACGTAACGCCGCCAAAGGTTTCGTCCGACACCTGCGTCGGCATCAATTCCGGCAAGTCAGGCATAACCACCCCCCGTGCCGCGCACCGCGCGCGCCAGCCAGACTCCGGCGTTCACACGAATGTCGACTGCAGCAGCTTTATGCGGGGCATCGGGGTCGTCAATTGACAACATCGTACGAACGTGTTCTTTACGAACATGTTCGCTTGAGTCGATGATATGAGCTCCTCCAAGTATCCTGCCGAAGTTCGCAGTCGGCGCGAGCGCCCGGCCAAGCCCGCTTTGACCCGACACGGTATCATCGCGATCGCGTTGGATATCCTTCGTGCCGAGGGGCTAGGCAAAGTCACCATGCGCCGCATCGCGGCGGCGCTCGATACCGGGCCAGCCTCGCTCTATGTCTATGTCAGAGACACCGAGGACCTGCATGCCCAGATCCTCGACGCGCTGCTCGCCTCGCTTGCCTTGCCTGAGAAGGCGCAGGGCTCCTGGCGCGACAGGCTCAAGCGGTTGCTGATGCGTTATATGAGCGTCCTGTTCGACCATCCGGAAATCGCCCGGATGGCGATGTCGACGCTGCCCAGCGGACCGAACTACATGGCGCTCGCCGAGGCGATCCTCTCGCTGCTTCGGGAAGGCGGCGTGCCGGATCGCGACGCCGCCTGGGCAATCGACCTGCTGCTGCTGTTCGCCACGGCGCACGCGGCCGAACACAGCGATTGGGACAAATCGCCTCGCATTGGCAACGAATTCTCGGCGCTCTCGACTGCAATCGCCACCGCCGACAAACACATCTATCCCAACATCGCGCGGCTCGGGCCTGAGCTCATGTCAGGCGGTCCCGCGCGTACCGACTGGGGGCTCGACGTGCTCCTCGCCGGCATCCTGGCGGCGCCACGTTCCCAAAGCTGAAGAGAACTATCATGATCACCATCATCGGCGCTGGCCTCGGCGGCCTGACGCTTGCCCGTATCCTCCATCTGCATGGCATTGCGGTTGAAATCCACGACGCCGACGCATCGCCGACTGCTCGCCATCAGGGCGGCATGCTCGATATTCACGAGGAGTCAGGCCAGGCGGCGCTGCGCGCCGCCGGACTGTTCGACGCCTTCCGGTCGATCGTCCTCGAAGGCGCAGAGGCAACGCGCGTCCTCGACAAGACCGGCGCGGTCTGGATCGATGAAGACGGAAGGGGCGGACGGCCCGAAGTGGATCGCGGCACGCTGCGCGACCTGCTTCTCGCCTCCTTGCCTCCGGGCATGATCCGCTGGGGCTCCCGTGCCGTAGCGGTGCGAGCTCTCGAACATGGCGGCTACGAGGTGTCGTTCGCCGACGGTAGCAGCCTCAAGACCAAAATGCTGGTCGGCGCCGACGGCGCCTGGTCCAAGATCCGTCCCTTGTTGTCGAACGCTGTCCCGGCCTATTGCGGCATATCCTTCGTTGAAGCACGTATTCACGACGCGCGAACCAAACATCCAGAACTGGCCTCTCTCGTCGGCAAGGGACTGATGTTCGCGCTGTCGGACGAAAAGGGCGTGATTGCCCATCGCGAACCCAATGACGAGCTCTGTATCTATGCGGCGCTGATGACGCCGGCGGACTGGTCGACAACGACCGAGATCACTCGCGACGCCGTGCTGGGGCATTTCGCCGACTGGAACGACCAATTGCGGGCGTTGATCGCCAGAAGTGACAGTGAACTGATCGCGCGCCCAATCCACGCTTTGCCTGTCGGACATCGCTGGCAGCGCGCTCCCGGATTGACGCTTGTCGGCGACGCCGCCCATCTGATGTCGCCTTTCGCCGGCGAGGGCGCCAACCTCGCTCTGCAGGACGGCGCCGAACTGGCGCTCGCCCTTTTCGAACATCGCGACGATATCGAGGCCGCGTTGACCCGCTACGAGACGGCGATGTTCGCACGCAGCGCTGAAGCCGCCGCGGGCTCCGAGGCAGGCCTCGCCATGTGCTTCAACCCCGATTCACCGAAGGGTCTTGCCGATTTCTTCAAATCAATGGCTGCGCCCGAGGCGGGTTGAATCGGGCTGGCGCCCCTACGCGCCTAATCCAGTACCCGCTCGTAGACCAATGCCGGGATGGCGGACCGGGCCGAACCGCAATTATCGGTCCGGCCTGCCCGCACGAAGCCATTCGCTTCATAGAAGGCGATGGCGTGCGTGTTCTTTTCCTCGACTTCGAGCCGGATGGCGCGGGCTTCGGGAAAACTCTCGATGATCTCATCGAGCAGCATGCCGCCAATGCCTCGCCCTTGCAGGGCGGGCAAGACATAGAGCTGTTTCAGCATGACCAGCCCGCCGCCATCCACAGCCTCGGCAAATGCCATGCCGCCGATACGTTTGCCATCATCGGCGACGAGGAACTCGGCGGTCGGCTTCGCCAGCCGCGCCTTCAGCGAGACGAGCGAGTGCCATTCATTGGTGATCTCGGTGACCCGCTCGGCACCATAGATGGCGTCATAGGTCGCATGCCAGGTTTCGACCAGCAGCGCTCGCACGGCGGCAAAGTCACGCTCTCCGGCGGTGCGGACGAACACCGCCTTACTCGATGCCCAGCTTGGCCTTGACGATGTCGTTGACCGCTTGCGGGTTGGCCTTGCCGCCGGTCGCCTTCATCACTTGACCGACGAACCAACCGGCCATGCTCGGCTTGGCGCGGGCCTGTTCGACCTTGTCGGGGTTGGCAGCGATCACCTCGTCGACCGCCTTCTCGATGGCGCCGGTGTCGGTGACCTGCTTCATGCCACGGCTTTCGACCAGTTGGCGTGGATCGCCACCCTCGTTCCAGACGATCTCGAACAGGTCCTTGGCGATCTTGCCGGAAATGGTGCCATCCTTGATCAGATCGATGACCGCACCCAGCTGATCGGGCGAAACTGGAGCGTTTTCAATATCCTTGCCGGCCTTGTTCAATTGCCCGAGCAGATCGTTGATGACCCAGTTGGCGGCCTGCTTGCCGTCGCGGCCGGAAGCCACCTTCTCGAAATAGGCGGCGATCGGCTTTTCCGAGACCAGGATCGAAGCGTCATAGATCGACAGGCCGAGCGAAGCGATCAGCCGCGCCTTCTTGTCGTCCGGCAATTCGGGCAATTTCCCAGCCAGCGCGTCGACATAGGCCTGATCGAATTCCAGCGGCAAAAGGTCGGGATCGGGGAAATAGCGATAGTCGTGCGCCTCTTCCTTGGTACGCATCGAGCGCGTCTCGCCCTTGACGGCGTCGAACAGCCGCGTTTCCTGGTCGATCCTGCCGCCATCCTCGAGAATAGCGATCTGCCGGCGCGCCTCATAGTCGATGGCCTGGCCGATGAAGCGGATCGAGTTGACGTTCTTGATCTCGCAGCGCGTGCCGAACTCGCCGCCCGGCTTGCGCACCGAAACGTTGACGTCGGCGCGCATCGAGCCTTCATCCATGTTGCCGTCGCAGGTGCCGAGATAGCGTACGATGGTGCGCAGCTTGGTGACATAGGCCTTGGCTTCATCGGCCGAGCGCATGTCCGGCTTGGAGACGATCTCCATCAGCGCCACGCCGGAGCGGTTGAGGTCGACATAGGACATGGTCGGATGCTGGTCGTGCATCGACTTGCCGGCATCCTGCTCCAGGTGCAGCCGCTCGATGCCGACCTCGATGTCCTCGAACTCGCCCTGACGATCCGGACCGACCGAGACGGTCACCGTGCCCTCGCCGACGATCGGCTGCTTGAACTGTGAGATCTGATAGCCCTGTGGCAGATCCGGATAGAAATAATTCTTCCGGTCGAAGACGGACTTGTGGTTAATCTGCGCCTTCAGGCCAAGGCCGGTGCGGATCGCCTGCTTGACGCATTCCTCGTTGATGACAGGCAGCATGCCCGGCATGGCCGCATCGACGAGGCTGACATTGGCATTGGGCGCTGCACCGAAAGCGGTCGAGGCGCCGGAAAACAGCTTTGCCTCCGAGGTGATCTGAGCGTGGACCTCGAGCCCGATGATGATCTCCCAGTCGCCAGTGGCGCCGGGGATCAGGCGTTTTGCATCGGGGGTACGGGTGTCGATGAGGGTCATGATGGCCTGCGACTTGCGGTGACTGAACTCACATTTGAACGTGAATTTCACGTCGAACGTGGAAGTCATTCGCTAGTGCAAACCGCCAAAAGAGACAAGCGTAAAGCCACAGCCTGGCCTTTTCAGCCGCCTCGAACCCGAGTGGGATCGACCGCAGCTGGACCGCGGCTCCGCCGGTCGGTTCGCCGGCCGGCGGTTTCCGTTCACCGCTCAAGCGGTGGCAATGTAGGCCCTGATCTCGTCGGCCTCGCGCTCGACGTCCTCGATGCGGCGCTTGACCACGTCGCCGATGGACACGATGCCATCGAGCATACCGTCCTTTTCCACCGGCAGATGGCGGAAGCGGCCCTTGGTCATGATCTCCATCACCTCGTTGACGGTGTGGTTCTCATTGCAGATCTTCACCTTCGGCGTCATCGCCGAGCGCACGGCGATATCGAGCGCGGCTCCACCTTCCCTGGCGACGACCCGCACGATGTCGCGCTCAGAAAGAATGCCGACGATCTTGCGATCGCCATTGGTGATGACCAGCGCGCCAATCTTGTGTTCGGCCAGGATGCGGATGGCTTCGCTCAGCTTTTCGTTCGGCCCGAGCGTCAACACGTCATGGCCTTTCTTCTCGAGAATTGCCTTAACCGTCATGGCGTCCTCCTCCTCTGCTTTGCCTGCCGGTTCCTGCCCTGACCGGCTTTCACATAAGAGTGAACATGGTGCGCCGTGATGGGTTGCATTTCAAGTGCGGCGGTCGGTGGTGTCCCATTCAGGCGCCTGCCATCGTCGGTCGAACCAGCGCAGGCCGAAGAAGCCGGCGACAAAGCCGCCAATATGAGCCTCCCAGGCGATCTGGCCGTCAATTCCCGGGGCAAAGCCGAGAAGGCCGGTGGCGAGGTTGATGATCATCCACACGGCAAGGAAGATCACGACGCCGCGCGAGCGCAGGACGATGGCGATTGGCAGCACGGGGCCGGCGAAGGCAGCCTTGCCGGCCGACGAGCGCTGAGTGTGGAAACCGAAACGCGCGGCAGCGCCCATCATGCCGGAAATAGCGCCCGATGCCCCGACCAGCGGCGCTTCTCCGTACGGATGCATGGCCCAGAAAAGCGCAACCGAAGCCAGCCCGGTCACCGCAAAGAACAGCGCGAACCGGAGCGGCCCCAGGCGATTTGCCAATGGCGAACCGAAAGCGGCGAGCCAGACCATGTTGATGGCAATATGGGCGAAGCTGCCATGCAGGAAGGCGTAGGTGAACGGGCGAGTGAAAAGGAACCAGTCGAAGCCGTATTTGCCGGTGTAGAGAACAGGGATGAAGGCCCAGTCGTAGAGCAGCGTCAGTTGCTGTTCCTGCGTCAGCACGTACTGCTGCAACAGGTAGACGACCGCGCATATGCCCATCACCGCCAGGACGACAGGTGGCAGATTGAAGACCGGCTCGCGCCGCTGTTCGGGTCCATCCTCGATCGGCTCGATTTCCGAGGGGCCTTCCGGTTCGCTCATATGAAATTGCACTCAAGCAGGGATTCGGGTTCGAGCATCTAGATCACCCCCGAACGAACCGCAAACGGCGAATCGCCTCATGGCGAATCAAAAAAAAGCCGCTCAAGGTTTCCCTTGAACGGCCGGTCGAGCCCCCTGCTCCCCCTAAAACTCTTGACTGAAGTGCTGCCGATCGTCGCGAAACGACCGCTTCTGGAGTGGTTTTTGTGTGCCATAGGGGCCGCTTCGCTGCAACGTCAACCAGTTGTTAACCTTAACGGCCCCGACCCGTGAACAAGTGTTAACGACGCTGGCACGCTTCCTGCTCCGCAACGCATGTAGGTCATCGGAGGGCGCCCTTTCTGTTCACCGATGGGACATCAGACGACAGATTGCGCGGAGCAGCATAGCATGAACCAGAACGGATCGATCACGCTGTTCCAATATTGGAACCGCCTGCGTGACGGACGCCCCGCCCCGAAGCGTTCGGAGGTCGAGCCGGCCGACATCAAGTCGCTGCTGGCCGATACGTTCATCCTGGAAAGGGACACACGCGGGCAAGCCGTCTTCCGGCTGGCCGGCACCAGGCTTTGCGCCTGCTATGGCCGCGAACTCAAGGGGTTCTCCTTTCCGTCGCTGTGGCGCGAGAAGGATCAGCGGCTCGTCTCGCGGCTGATCCATGGCGTCTTCGACCAGAAGTCGGTCGTGCTCATCGCCTTCGAGGGTTTCAGCCGCAACGGCCGTACCAACAAGTTCGAACTGCTCGCCTTGCCGCTTGACGGCGGCGTCGAAAATCCGCGCTGCCTGGGCGTGATCAGCGCCGTGGAGAAGCCCTTCTGGCTGGGTGCCGATCCGATCACCGACGCGTTGATCGATTCGATTCGCGTCATCGATCCGGAGAAGGAGCTCCTCAACAACCGTCCGGCGATCGATGTTCCTTCGCTCGTTCCCGACGAACTCGCGGCACCCGAGACGATATCGGCGCTCGGCCGCGCGCGCCGCATCCGCCATCTCGTCGTCTTCGATGGCGGACGCGAGGAATAGGGGGCAAATCTCGCAGCAACGGGACCTGCTTTTCCCCTTTATTAACCCCCATTGTTGTACTTCTCCGATGAAGTTCCTCGCATCGACGCGCGGGATGCCAAACGAGGTGTGGCAGTCATGAGGTCAGCGGCGGTCGACTATGCGCCGTCCCAAGCTGAAAGGCGTAACTTTCAGCGCGTCCGGGTCAAGATTTACGGGCGCTTCATGCTGGAAGACCGCACCGAACACCCCTGCCAGGTCGTCGACATGTCACCGGGCAATGTAGCGCTTCGCACCGAACGCATTGGCATGCCCGGCGAAAAAGTCATCGCCTATATCGACCATATCGGCCGTATCGAAGGTGTCGTCACGCGCACCTTGCAGGATGGTTTCGCGATGACCGTCATCGCGTCCGACCGCAAGAAGGACAAGCTTGCCGCGCAATTGACGTGGCTTGCGAACAAGCACGAACTCGACCTGCCGGAAGACCGTCGGCACGAGCGTGTCGCGCCGCGCAACCCGACCAGCGTGCTGCAACTCACCGACGGGCGCCAGTACCAGTGCCGTATCATCGACCTGTCGCTTTCCGGCGCCGCGATCGAGATCGACGTCAAGCCGGCGATCGGCGTCCAGGTCATGCTCGGCACGATGCGCGGGCAGATCGTCCGCCATTTCGAGGACGGCGTCGCCATCGAGTTCGCCGTCATCCAGCGTCCCGAAACGCTCGATTCCGAATTCAACACCCCGCGAGCCTGACAAGGCCTGAAGCACTCCGGGAAACCGGCCCTTAGCGGCCGGTTTTTTTGTTTTTCATGCCCAGACGGAGAAGCTTCGACAGTCCGAGGCCTTTTCCTGCAGGGCCGCATGACATAGAGGCTCGCGGAGCGCCTCGCCGCAAAACTCCAAACAATTCAATACTCAAATGATTCAAATTTTACGCTTATTCTACTGGGGTTTTACTCAATATCTACTTCGCACTTTTGCCCCAAATAAATCCACATGTGGCAATGTCTCCTTCGAACGGGGAGACTACAAGAATGAAGAAGACGAGGGGCAAGCTGTTGCTGGCGGCAATGGCGATGCAGCTTTCCGCTTGGGGATCAGCATATGCCGCGGGACCGGCCTATATGCACACCAGCGGACGCACCACGCAACCTGTTGGCCATTATGAATTCTGCCAGCGCATACCTGGCGAATGCAGCGAACGGACGCCCAAGGGCCCGCCGGTCGAACTGACCCGCAAATTGTGGGCGACGATCGTCAGCATCAACAATTCGGTCAACGCAAGGGTCAAGCCGCGCACCGACATGGAAAATTACGGTGCCGAGGAATACTGGGCCTATCCCGACAATGGCTATGGCGATTGCGAGGACTACGCGCTGGAAAAGCGTCGCGAATTGATGAATGCGGGCGTGCCGGCCGGCAATCTGCTGATGACGGTCGCGCGCCAGCCGAATGGCGATGGCCATGCGGTGCTGACCGTGCGCACCAGCCTTGGGGAATTCATCCTCGACAATCTGGAAACCAAGGTGCTGGCCTGGACCGACACTGACTACACCTACCTCAAGCGCCAGTCAGACCAGAATTCCGGTGTTTGGGTGACGATAAACGACGGCCGCTCCGACGCCGTCGCCAGCGTCCGCTAATGCATGTCGCTCAAAAGTGGCCCCGGTTTTGAGATAACGACATGCATAAACTAGAGGTCAAGCGCGTCGCATGAAGGCGATCGCTTCAGGAGAAACCCGGTCGAGTCCCCACCCTCCCCGTCCCCAACGACCGGGTCAAAGGAGCCGGCCCCGTCCCCGGGCCGGCTCCGCCATTTCTGGCGCAGCTCATTGAAGTCACCGAACGGTGTCGAGTTGATCGTCGCCAAATTTTGAAGTATTAATGGTGTGTGGAGGCGGTCTATAGGCCGCCTGGGAACCGTTGTCGGTTCCTGTATGGATGCTGGTCACAAGATCATCGTCTACCACTAAAATACTGCGGAGTGGCACTCTACCGGGTGCTGTCTCGTGCGAGGGACTTCCCTTCCGAATGAGGGGCAATCGATTACGCGGTTGCTGCACATCCGCTTCATGTTGATGAAGCAAAAGGATGTGTGAAATGGGCAACTCAAATACACTAGCAAAACTTAGAACTGTGCAGGCCGAGAAGCAAAAATGGCGATGCTTCTACTGCGATTTTCGATGTGGAATGGAGGTCTGACGCTTTTCGCGGAGCTTCAACGCCTCCCCATTGGATTGCGCAATCGTTTCCAATGCACCGCTGAACATCTGAAACCCAAGATGAATGGCGGCAATAACAGACTTGAGAACCTCGTTGCAGCCTGCAGATTCTGCAATCAAACCCGCCACAAGACGCGGGACGTGTTGTCGCCTGTTGCCTACCGACGGCGCGTCCGAAGTCGAGTAGCGGCCAGGAAATGGCATCCGCTTGAGTGTCATCACTTGTTGAATGACATTACGCCTGATGACCCGTCGGCGGGCCACGGCCGGCTCCGGAACATCGGATAAGCCTGCCCCTTGCCCGCGATCCAGCTTTCAGAGATCGATTAGTCGATGCAGTATGAGCCATTAATTCCAATTCTGGATCACGGCGATGTTGGAAATCCCGGAAGATCGATGCGAGCGCCATCGTCTGTTCAAGGCGATCGACGATGCGTTCAAGGCTGGCGATTTCGAGGGCCTCGGCGTGGCCTTGGGCGGCTCGCCCTGCTGGTTCGACGAACGTATGCCGTTCGAACTCGGCCTCGGGCATCCGCTGGAATATGCGATCTATTGGAGTCCCTTAGGCTTCATCTCGACTTTGCTGGATGCGGGCTCGGATCCGAATTATCAGGATCACGGTGGATTTCCGGCAATCATTGCGGCTCTATCCACCGACCGGGTCGACAGACTGGAAATCGTGCGGGTGCTGATCGAGGGTGGCGCCGATCCCAATATGCGGGGCGTGAACGACTGGACGCCGCTTCACTATTCAGTGGCCATCCGGAGCGTCGAGGCGATCCGCCTGCTTTTGGCGGCTGGCGCCGACCCCGCGCTCGAAACCCGCATCGATGACTACAGGACTGCCGCCGAGGAGGCCGACATTGGCGGCTTTGAAGCCGGCGCTTCCTTGCTGCGCGATGCGATGGCCAGGCGCAGCTCCAACCGACGGTGAGTTGGGGCGCGATGAAACCATCGGCGAGCGAGGGCGCGCCTCAAACCTTCTTCAGTCCCGCCTTGAAGCGCTTGCCATTGGCGACGTAATGCGCGGCCGAGCCGCGCAGTCTGGCAATGGCCGCCTCGTCCAGGACCCTGATCGCCTTGGCCGGCGAGCCGACGATCAGTGAATTGTCCGGGAATTCCTTACCCTCAGTGACCAGCGCGCCGGCGCCAACCAGCGAATTCCTGCCGATCCTGGCGCCGTTCAGCACGATGGCGCCCATGCCGATCAGGCTGTTGTCGCCGATCGTACAGCCGTGCAGCAAGGCGCGGTGGCCGATGATGCAGCCTTGCCCGATGGTCAGCGGGAAGCCCGGATCGGTGTGCATGACCGTATGTTCCTGCACATTGGTGTCGGCGCCGATGACGATCGGCTCATTGTCGCCGCGGATGACGGCGCCGAACCAGAAGCCGGCATTGCGGCCGACCCGCACGTCGCCGATCAGTGTCGCATCGGGCGCGATCCAGTTTGAGTCCGCATCCGCGAAGCTGGGTTCCGTTCCATCGATCGCGTAAAGCGGCATTTTCGGTCTCCGAATCGTCTCAACCTGGAAGGCTCGAGCCTAGGAGACCGATCGTCCAGGAGGCAATGGCAAGCACGACGACGCCCAGTGCCAACGACCAGGCAATCGCCGTGCAGCCGCAGGACATCAGCGCCAAGGTCGAAATGCGGCGCTCACGCCGGGCATCGAGGGCGTCGTTGACCAACATGCAGGGGCCCGCACAAGCGGTGGCGAGCAGCGAGCGCAACAGATGCGACGGCGACACGTAGGGCTCAGTGAAAGCGACCTTGCGGCCCGACACCAGTTCCATCATCGATCCAGCCAGCCCGCAGGCTGTCATCCCGACGACAAAAGCGAATACGGTGAGTTCCAGCGTGCCCATCTTTACGTTCCATTTACCATGAAATTGCACAGTCGTTCCATGAAGGCTGCAAGAGCCGTGCCGCGCGATGTGTGCCGCCCGAGGACACCCAAGGGCGGACGGCTGATATCCGAGGACTGAGATGAAACAGGCAGCGATCAGCGACGGCCCCCAACTCACCGTGGTCGATTCCATGCTGATGAAGCGGGTGTTCTATGCATTCGCGGCGCTGGCGCTGCTGTCGGTAGCGATCAGCCTTGCCGGCAAATGGTTCGGCCATTCGATCGCCATGGCCGGATACACCGATGACGCAACCATCCATCAGGTGGTGATCGGCAACAATGTCATCGTGGTGCCGGCCAACGTCATCCGTTTCGCCCAGGCCCGGCGCGACGGCATTGCCTCGCGGCTCGACCTCTATCTGCGCTATCCCCAGATGGACGGCTACAGCGAGCCGGCGCGCGACGATTTCAATCACATGGGAGCAAGCCGGAACATAATCTTCCTGTCCTTCGAACAGCAGATGATGTCGCGCGACATGAGCGGCCGGTTCGCGCCGATCTACAGCGCGTTGATCATCCAGCCCGGCATTGCGGGGCCTGGCGGCACGACGGTGTACGGCTTCAACGAGAAATCAGGCTACCTCAACGAGGTGCTGGTTGTCGGCAAGCGCCCCGGCAAGGATCCGTTCGTGGCCCGCTGCCTGAGCGGGCCGAGTGCGGAGGAATCGCTGGCGCCCTGCGAGCGCGACATCCAGGTTGGCGACGAGCTCAGCCTCACCTATCGTTTCCCCAGGGAGTTCCTGGGTGATTGGCAGGCGCTCGACGCAGCAATCGCCAGCGAAGCCGCTCGCTTCCTGAAAACACGACATTAGGAGGAGAAATCGGGCCGGCCGGCCGCATTCGAAGCGGAGCCGGCCGAGCGCAGGACTTACTGGCTCAGGCCAGATCGATGTCGAGGATCGCCATCGAAAAATTGTAGTCGCCGTCGTCTTCGTCCTTGAAGACGATGCCGAGGAACTCGTCGCCGACATAGACCTCGGCCGAATCTTCCTTGCGCGGCCGTGCCTTGACCTCGAGCTTGGGGTTCTGGAAGACGCGCTTGAAATAGGCGTCCAGCTTTCTGATTTCGTCGGGCTTCAACAGTCTTCTCCGATCATCGGGCTTGCTCGTTCGAACGCGCTTCTGGCACGTCGACAATGGCGATGTAAAGGCAAGCGGCCCGATAACACGGGAACAACCGCCCGCTCCTTCCCACGGCCGGCACCCGGCCGCAGGCAGCGGGCAGATGAAAATCAGATGTCGAAGCTGACGACCTGATCCATCGTCTGCGACGGCAGAAGCTGGTCCATCTGGCGCGACGGCTGATCGCAGCCCGTCTCGCCGACAACCCGGGCCGGCACGCCGGCAACCGTCTTGTTGTGCGGTACAGGCGACAGCACCACCGAGCCTGCCGCGATCTTCGAGCAATGGCCGATTTCGATGTTACCTAGGATCTTGGCGCCGGCGCCGATCAACACGCCGTAGCGGATCTTGGGGTGACGGTCGCCGCCGGCCTTGCCGGTGCCGCCCAGCGTCACGCCATGCAGGATCGACACATCATCCTCGATCACCGCGGTCTCGCCGACGACGAGGCCGGTGGCGTGGTCGATGAAGATGCCCTTGCCGATGCGGGCGGCCGGGTTGATGTCGGTCTGGAAGACCGAGGACGAACGGCTCTGCAGATAGAGCGCGAAATCCTTACGGCCCTGCTTCCACAGCCAATGCGCCAGCCGATGGGTCTGGATGGCGTGAAAGCCCTTGAAATAGAGCACCGGCATGATGAAGCGGTCGCAGGCCGGATCGCGGTCGTAATAGGCCTGGATGTCCACGCGCACGGTCGTCGGCCAGTCCTTGTCGTCGGCCAGCATCGACTTGAAGGTCTGGCGGATGAGATCGGAGCCGATGTCCTGATGGTCGAGCCGCTCGGCAAGCCGATGGATGACCGCCTCTTCCAGGCTGTCCTGGTTGAGGATGGTGGAATAGAGGAACGCGGCAAGCAGCGGGTCGCGGTTGACCGCCTCCATCGCCTCGTCGCGGATCGAGCGCCAGATCGGATCGACCGGCTGCAATGCGCTGTGTCGGGAAATGCTGATGCTGTTCATCGCCGTCTCGTCCTGCGTCTGCCGGCCTGGCCTGTTGTGCCTGCCTGTTGTCCGGCCGCACATATAAGCCAGATCATAGCACGATTGAACTCAATTTTCCTTAGTGCTTTGTCAAATGGATTTGGTTCTCGGGAATTCAAGCGGCCATGGAAAACGAACCCTTGATCGACGACGCGCCGAACAAGCGACCCTTCCGCGCTTGGCCGGGCGGAAAGCATGGCGATCAGATGGCCTGCGAGCCCAAGTGAACCGCGACGTCGATGGCGCCGCGCTACCATGGCCGCTGGTTAAGTCGGCAGCGGCTTGCCGGACTGTTCGGCCACCATGTATTCGGCATACCAGTCGGGCCAGTTTTCATCGCGCTGTCCGCCGGTCCGCGTCTCGTGCTCGCCATGCGCGGCTGCCGCACGCCGCAGCGCTGCGGCTAGCTCGGTCGATGAGGTGAATGTCGTGTCGTGCGCATCCACACGCCCAGGCAATCGCTGGGTGATCTCCTGCAGCAGCCAGCTGTTGCCGTCCGGGTCGCTGAACGAGGCAAAGGAGGAATAACTGCGCCCCTCCGGATCTCTGCCGCTGATCGGCGGCTGCCCGGGGCCCGCACGGTGAAACACGTCGCTCGCATCGACCCCGCGCGCCACCAGTTCGGCACGTGCCGCCACGATATTCGACACCACGAGATAAAGTCCCTTTGCAGGGCCTGGCGCGGCGGTCGTGAGACCCTTGCCAAAATGGATCGAGCATGGCGAACCTGGGGGCGTGAACTGTATGACCCGAAACGCATCGCCAACGACGAAGTCGGCATCGAGCCTCCAGCCCAGGCCACCATAGAAACGCTTGGCCCGATCGGCATCCGAAACGGAAATGATGACGGCCTCCAGCTTCATGTCGATAGTCCCCGGTCTGGAGGTCTCGGTTGCGGTGGTCATGTCAGGCTCCTTGGGTTTGAGTGCTATGAAAATGACAACATGCGTCCGAGCGGGTGACCGCGTGGATCCTGCTCATGCCAAGCAGCTTCCCGCCATCATGCGAATTGGTCAATCGGCTGCTGCACCATGACTCCCCCGACGCCTTCCGCTATGCCGTGTTTTGGCCCAGGATGCCGGGAGTATTTCATCGGGTGGATAGTGACGCCGTTTCTGGAAAACGAACCCTTGATCGACGACGCGCTGAAAAGTGAGCTTTCGACGCTCTACGCCGCGCAAGACCGCCACTATCACGACCTTGCCCATATCGAGGCGATGCTGGCGCTCGCAGGCGACTATCGAGGGTTGCTCGGCGATCCCGAAGCCGTCGAAGCGGCGATCTGGTTCCACGATGCCATTTATGACAGCAAGGCCAAGGACAATGAGATCCAAAGTGCCGCCCTTGCCGGGAAGAAGCTTGCGGGCCGGGCTGAAGCCGGGCGCCTCGACCGCATCTCGGCGATGATCGTCTCTACAGCCACCCACCAACTTCCGTTGTTTGACGACCCGACGGCAGTACGGGATGCCGGTCTTTTCCTCGACATGGACCTGTCGATCCTGGGTGCTGCGCCGGATGCCTTCGACGCGTATGAGCGCGCTGTCCGGCGCGAATATGCCTGGGTGGAGGAGCCGATGTGGCGGACCGGCCGCAGCGCGGTCCTGAAGAATTTCCTCGCCCGCCCGCATATCTTCCACACCGAAGAGTTTCGCCGGCGCTTCGAGCCGCAGGCCCGAGCGAATATGGCGCGCTCGTTGGCGGCCCTTACGCCCCCGCCGCCGTCCGCTCAGAGCGGATTTTCGGCATAGAACTCCAGCACGCGTTGCTTGAAGGTCTTGTCCCCGACCGCCAGCATATGGTCCCGGCCCTCGATGAGAAAGGCCCTGGCGTTCGGCATCAATGCCGCGAGTTCGTCCGGCGAGCCGCCAATGTCGTCCGTCGTGCCGACGGCGATCAGCGTCGGCTGGGCAATGCGCGCAAGATCGTCCTCGCTCAGCAATTCTCTCGACCTGGCGATACAGGCGGCCAGCGCCCGGCGGTCGCTGCGCGTCTGGTCGGCGAAGGCGCGAAACGATCGCCCGCGCCGATGACTGGTTGCCGCGGGATCGTCGGCGAGCAGGGCCGCGGCGATCGGATCCCAGTCGCCGACGCCGTCGATCATGCCGATGCCGAGACCGCCGAAGACCAGCGTCGCCACCTTGTCAGGATCGGACAGAGCCAGGAACGCCGCGATGCGCGCGCCCATCGAATAGCCCATGACATGGGCGCGCTCGATGCCGAGATGGCCAAGCAAGGCGGCGGCATCCGAAGCCATCTTGTCCGGCGTATAGTCGGCCTCGTCGTAGCTCTTCGACGACGAGCCGTGGCCGCGATTGTCGAAGGCGATGGCGCGGTAACCGGCATCGTTCAGCGTCTTGAACCAGCCCGGCGATACCCAATTGACATAATGGGTCGAGGCAAAGCCATGGATCATCAGCACCGGATCGCCTTCACCCGACGCCGGCTGGCGGTCGAGGAAGGCAAGATCAAAGCCGTCATGGGTGAAAAACTGCATCAGCGATCCCGCCTGCGCGCTCAACCGGCACCGCCGTTGGGCGCATCGCCATTGTCCGATGGCGGCACGCCCGGACCAGACGCCGTGCCAACGGCCGGATGGCGTAACAGGTCGCCATACTCGATGCCGTTCCTGGCGGCGGTGCCCGCTTTGAGCTCCAGCACGAAACGCACCGGCACGCCAGGCGAAATGATGGCCTCGGATTGCGGCTCGCCGTGCTTGATCGCCCGGATCTTGCCATCCTGGCCGACAAAGATCAGATCAAGCGGCATCGGGGTGTTCTGCATCCAGAAGCCAACCTGCTGCTGGATATCGAACACGAACAACATGCCATGGTCGTCCGCCATGTCCTGGCGGTACATCAGCCCAGCCTCGCGCTCCGCGGCGGTGTTGGCGACTTCGATGGAAAAAGAGCGATCGCCGCCTTTCGTCACCACAACCAGCGGCGCCGGATCGGCCGGAAGGATCATCGCCCGGCTGTCGGCCGCGGTCGGCCGGTCGGAATAGAAGTAAGCACCTGCGGCCACGACCACGGCGACAATGGCGCACAACACCCCCGCCGTCAGCCAGTTCCTGTAAGCCATTCAAAATCCTCGACCGGAAATTGTCCTGGAGCACGTCGCCTCGGATCAGGCTCGTGGGCATGCCTTTGGGCGACATGCATTAGACCACGATCCCGAAAAGTGGAACCGATTTTCTCGGACAAACGGAAACCGTATGTCCAGAGATCATGGTCAAACAAAGAGGAGATAGAGCGCCATCCCGATCTGTCGGGATGGGCCACTTTTGGGCGACTGAATTAGTGCGAGACCGGCAAGGTCCCCATGTCGGGGTGAATCTCGGCGGCCATAAGGCCTTTGTCGCCGCGCCCGAAACGAACCAGCACGACTTGCCCCGGCCGAAGCTCGGTGATGCCGTAACGGCGCAACGTCTCCATGTGGACGAAGATGTCCTCGGTGCCCTCGCCGCGGGTGAGAAAACCAAACCCCTTGGTGCGGTTGAACCATTTCACCAAAGCGCGTTCGAGGCCGCTTTCCGGCGTCACCGCGATATGGGTGCGCTGCTCCTGCATTTCGGCAGGATGGACCGCGGTGGTGACGTCCATGGAGAGCACCCGGAAGGCCTGCAATCCGCGATCGCCCTGCTTGACGAGGCAGACCACGCGTGCGCCCTCCAAAGCCGTCTGGAAGCCGTCCTTTCGAAGACATGTCACATGGAGGAGGATGTCGCCTGAGATGCCGTCATCCGGAAGGATGAAACCGTAGCCCTTGGCCACATCGAACCACTTGATGGCGCCAGCGACTTCGAGCAGATCGGCAGCATCGCCGCCTTCGTCACGATGCAAGGCGTCGCCAAGGGTTCCGTTCCGCCCCGTGAAAGAGGCCTTTTCCCCCATAACAATGCCCCCTTATTTTTCAAGAACACCGCAACTGATTCTTGACACCAGATTAACACCGCGGCTTCCGGTGTGTGCAAGACCTGACGTGCCTTTTTTGGGGGAATACCGGATTTGTTCTTTGCCGGCATTGCGCAGTGCCGAACGATTGCCCTTTGAGCGGGTCGACCCTATGTTGCGCCGCAACGCAATTCATCGAGGAAGTCACATGCGCTATCTGCACACCATGGTCCGCGTCGCCGACGTCGACGCCTCGCTCGATTTCTACTGCGCCAAGCTCGGCCTCAAGGAGGTGCGCCGCTACGAAAACGAGCAAGGCCGCTTCACGCTGATCTTCCTGGCCGCGCCAGAGGACGAGGAGAGCGGCGTCAACGAAAAAGCACCGCTGGTCGAACTGACCTACAATTGGGATCCGGAAGACTACAAGGGCGGGCGTAATTTCGGCCACCTCGCCTATGAGGTCGACGACATCTACGCCACCTGCCAGCATCTGATGGACAATGGCGTCACCATCAACCGGCCGCCGCGCGATGGCAACATGGCCTTCATCAGGTCGCCGGACGGCATTTCGATCGAGCTCCTGCAAAAAGGCCCGGCCAAGGCCAAGGCCGAACCTTGGGCTTCAATGGCGAACACCGGCAGCTGGTAGGCCTCGATCCGGGCGAAAGATCGCCCGGCAGCCTTTGGCGTTTTGCGCGACGGCACCTATCTACCCGGCTGTCGCGCCAGCCTGGCAAGCCTGGCGCCATGTCAAGCAATGGGCGCCTGCCCTCCCGGAGAGTTCACTGATGCCGACCAGCCATGCCGATGTCGCCACCGAACATGCCAGCCGCTATTTGCAGCAGCTGTGCAAGCACTGGGCGCACAAATTCCCCGTCGAGTTCGATCCGCACCATGGCACGATCGATCTCTCGCTCGGTCGCACGGTGATGGATGCCGATGCGAGCGCGCTGCATATCACGGTGTCAACCGAGGAAAACGGATCACTCGAGCGGCTGGAAAGCGTCGTCGCCGATCACATCAAGCGCTTTGCTTTTCGCGAAGAACTGACCTTCGACTGGAAGCCCACCACGGCAGCGTAACCGGCCTAAGCTCCGCCTGCCTGACCGGCCATCGCCAGCAGAGCCAACACCGAGCGCCAGTTGCGAGCGGTGCCCGGCACTTTCAGCGTACGCGGGATCAGGCCGGCAAAGACCGATTTGCCGAGCCCGTCCGGCGCGTGCAAATAGAGCACGTCGCCCTTGATCAAGAACCGTTCGGGACCGGTGCACTTTTCGGCCAGCCGCGCCACCTCATCGCCGGTCGGCTCGCGCTCCAGCACATAGGCGTGGAGCTTCGTGTGGTCCGCGGCCACTTCCGGATAGGGATTTTCGCTCACCAGCCGCTCGAACCAGCCGAGATCGCGCACCATGATGCGCGAATGGAATCCCCATTTCTTCTCGAAGGCTGCTTCGATCTGTTTCGTCAGCGTCGCCGCGTCACCCGCCTTTGCCCGAAACACGGCATTGCCGCTCTGCACATAGGTGGCGACATCGGAAAAGCCGAGGTCCTCGAAGAACGACCGTAGCTCCGCCATCTTGACGATGCGGTTGCCGCCGACATTGATGCCGGAAAACAGCGCAACGAAGCTTTTTCCCTGATCAGTCATCTGATCATCGATCACTCATATGATGAACCCGGCCAGCGTCTCGTTATCGGTGATATCCTGGTACTGGACGCCTTCGGCCTCGAAATTCGCCTTGAGCAGGTCGAAATTGCGGCGATCCTTGGTTTCGATGCCGATCAGCACCGAACCGAAATTGCGGGCCGATTTCTTCAGATATTCGAAGCGGGCGATGTCGTCGTCGGGCCCAAGCATTTCAAGGAAATCGCGCAAGGCGCCCGGCCGCTGCGGAAAGCGGATGATGAAGTATTTCTTCAGGCCCTCGAAGCGCAACGCCCGCTCCTTGACGTCGGGCAGACGCTCGAAATCGAAATTGCCGCCCGAAACCACGGCGACGATCGTCTTGCCCCTGATCTCCTTCCTGGAAAAATCCTTCAGCGCGTCGATCGCCAGCGCGCCGGCCGGCTCCAGCACGACGCCTTCGACATTGAGCATCTCGATCATGGTCGCGCATAGCCGGTTTTCCGGGATCAGCCGCACCATGTCGGCCGGGAAATCCTTGAGATGCCGCAACGGCTCGCGGCCAATCTCGGCGACCGCCGCGCCATCGACGAAATTATCGACCTTGGCGAGCTTCAGGCGCTTTCCGGCAATGAGGCTCTCGCGAAGGCTTGGCGCGCCGGCCGGCTCGCAGAAGACGAAGCGCGCTTCGCGGCCCTGATCGGCGAAATAGTGGGTGACGCCGGCGGCGAGCCCGCCACCGCCGACCGGCAGCATGATGATGTCGGGCATGCGGGCGCCCGGCATCTGGTCGGCAATCTCATAGGCGACAGTCGCCTGGCCCTCGATGATGTCCTTGTGGTCGAAGGGCGGCACCATGTGGGCGCCGGAACTTTCGGTGAATTCGAAGGCGGCGCGGTAGCAATCGTCGAAAAAGTCGCCGACCAGCCTGATCTCGACGAAATCGGCGCCGAACAGCCTGGTCTTGTCGATCTTCTGCTGCGGCGTCGTCACCGGCATGAACACGACGCCTTTCTTGCCGAAGTGGCGGCAGACGAAAGCGAAGCCCTGCGCATGGTTGCCGGCGGACGCGCAGACGAACAGTTCAGCCTCGTTGCCGGCCGCAAGCGTCTTGCGGAAGAAATTGAAGGCGCCACGGATCTTGTAGGAACGCACCGGCGACAGGTCCTCACGCTTCAGCAGCACCCGAGCCCCGGTCTTTTTCGACAGGTAGTCGTTCTCCTGCAGCGGCGTTTCCGGAAAGATCTGGCGGATCGCGGCGGCAGCGGTGGCGACACGGGAAGAGAAACTGTTCATCGGAAAACCACCTTGCACCGCCTGTTATCCGCAGACCTCTATCATCGATCGGGCCGCGCTCCGGCTGTTTGTTGCACGCGCTGCCGTCGTGCGGCCGATCCCGCCTATTGCATATCCCGGGCCCCGACGCCATTGTCCGGCCATTCATGCCCCTCCGCAACGGGCATTCGCAGAATCCTTGCAAGCACTTGGAGGCGTTTGTTCATGCCTGTCGCATCGGTCGGCCTGAAATCCATGTCGCTGCCGGAATTCGGCGAGCCGACGGTGATGCCGCTGGTTGCGCGCGCCACCCACGAAGCCCGCATCGCGGCGCTGACGGCACTGGGCGCCAAGGCCGGCCTCGATGCCTTCGCCATCTATGGCGACCGCGAACACGCGGCCAATGTTGCCTATCTCTCGGGCTATGATCCACGCTTCGAGGAAACGCTGCTGATCATCGTTCCCGGCAAGCAGCCAAGGCTTCTCGTCGGCAATGAAGGCTGGGGCTATGCCGAACTCTGCGATGGGCCATACGAACGCGTCCTCTACCAGACGTTCTCGCTGCCGGCGCAGCCGCGCGATCGCTCGGACGCGCTGCCCGACATCCTCGCCGATAGCGGCCTGAGGCCCGGCCAGCGCATCGGCGCCATCGCCTGGAAACCGTTCGGCGCAGGCGATGCAGGTTTTGGCGAGATGGCGCTCGACCTGCCCTCCTTCATCGCCGATACGCTGCGCGCGCTTGTCGGCGACAAGGGCGCGGTCGTGAACGCGGCCAATCTGCTGATGAACCCCACCGACGGGCTGCGCGCCATCAACGAGGCCGACCAACTGGCTGCCTTCGAATTCGCCGCGACCTTCACCTCGCAGGGGTTGCGCAATGTCCTGCAAGGCATCGAACCCGGCATGACCGAATTGCAGGCGGCCCGGCTGATGGGCATGAACGGCTTGCCGCATGGCTGTCATCCGATGCTGTCGGCGGGCAAGCGCGCCGTCTATGGCCTGCCCAGCCCGCGCCTCGACATCATCCGGCGTGGCGACCCGATCACCATGGCCTATGGCATCCAGGGTGCGCTCAATGCACGCGCCGGTTTCCTCGCGGAGGAGGCATCCGAACTTCCGCATGCCATCCACGACTATGTCGAAAGACTGGTCGCGCCCTATTTTGCCGCTGTCGTCGACTGGTACGAAGCGATTGGCATCGGCACCACGGGAGGCACGCTGTGGAGAGCGGTGCATGACCGCATAGGCGATCCGTTCTTTGGTGTTTCACTCAATCCCGGCCATCTCGTCCATATCGACGAATGGATGCATTCGCCGGTGTTTTCCGGCTCCGACATCAGACTGCAATCGGGCATGGCGCTGCAGGTCGACGTCATTCCGGCGACCGGCAGCGCCTATTTCACCACCAATATCGAGGACGGCATCGCGCTTGCCGACGAGCCTCTGCGCGAGGAGATCACGGCGCGCTATCCCGAGGCCTGGAGCCGCATCGAGGCGCGACGCGGCTTCATGGCGGATGTACTCGGCATCCGCCTCAAGCCGGAGGTGTTGCCCTTCTCCAACATTCCGGCGTTTCTGCCGCCGTTTTGGCTTTCGCGCAACAGTGCGATGACTGTGACCGGGCGCTGACCACATTTCGGCTGGACGCGACTTAGTTCTGCCGCACTCTGGCTGTCCGGGATGTCGCGGGGGTAGGCAGGCCTTTTGGCCGGAGTTGGAATTTCTGAGTGCCTTTGAAGAATAGCTTTGCCATTGTCCTTGCCTTGCTCGTCGCCGGCTGCGCCGGTACGCAAACACAGGAACTGCTTGGTAGCGCGATCGTCGCGACGCCGGTGACGGAGATCGCCGGCAACCACAGCATCTTCATCGCGACGACGCGCAAGAAATCCGACGATCCCAACAAGGTTTTCGACGGTGAGCGCTCGGCCACGCTGAATTACGCCCGCGTCACCGTCACGGTGCCAGGCTCCCACCAGACCGGCCAGATCGAGCGCCGGTCGCGCGGCAAATCCGACGACCCGGCGAAATATTTCATGGCGTCCGAAGTCGTCGGCTACGACGCACAGCCGAAGTTCTCCAGCGCGCTCAACGCTGACATCGCGGCGCGGGGCGGCCGCGTCATGGTCTTCGTCCATGGCTACAACACCGGCTTCGATGATGCCGTCTACCGCTTGACCCAGATCGTCCACGATTCCGGGTATCCGGGCACGCCGGTGCTGTTTTCCTGGGCCTCCGGCGCCAAGACCACCGACTATGTCTATGACAAGGAGAGCGCCAGCGCGGCCCGCGACCAGCTCGAAGTGACCTTGAGGATGTTGGAGCAGTCCGGAGCGCGGCGCATCGACATCGTCGCCCATTCGATGGGCACCTGGGTGACGATGGAAACGCTGCGCCAGATGGCCATCAGCGGCGACCGCGATCTCGGCGGCAAGCTCGGCGACGTGGTGCTGGCCTCGCCCGACATCGATGTCGATGTGTTCAAGAGCCAGATGAGGCGCTACGGCAAGCCTGACAAACCATTCATCCTGCTGTTGTCCGCCGACGATCGGGCACTCAGGCTCTCCGGCCTGATTGCCGGCTCGCGGCCACGCGTCGGCGACTACAAGGATGCCGCCGATCTTGCCTCCTACGGCGTGACCGTGGTCGATCTTTCAAAGGTCAAGGGAAGCGATAGCTTCAACCACACCAAATTCGCCGACAATCCCGAACTGGTGAAGATGATCGGCCAGCGGCTGCGCGACGATGACGGCTTTGCCAGCGATCGTGACGTGACCGATCGCATCGGCCTGCTCGGGAAATAGACGAAATCCCACGATTTTGCCGTGCCTGTTCAGCATCGCAGACGTCTAGGCGCACTTTGAACTGGACCGCGCCGCGCTCTGGCTTTATCGGAATATCCAGCGACGTCATGCGTTTGACGTCCCCCTTTGCGGAGCCGGCGTGTGACCGTGCGTTCGAAGAGCTACCTTGTCGTCGCATTCGCGCTCGCTGTCACCGGCTGCGCCGGCCAGAAAACCCATGATCTGCTCAACAAGACGACGATCACGGTGCCTACTTCCGACATCACTGCGACGCATGAGATCTTCGTTGCCACCACCCGGCAGAGGGCAACAAAGAACCCGCGACAGGTCTACGACGGCGACCGTTCGCTGACCACCAGCTTTGCCCGGGTCGACGTGACCGTTCCCAAAAGCCATCAGCTCGGCGCCATCGAGCGGGTCAAGGGATCCGCAAACAGCAATCCGGCCAAGGATTTCACCGCCAAGGACGTGACCTTCTATGAAGGCGCGCCGCAATTCGCCAAGGCGGTCGGCGCCGACATCGCCATGAGCGGCGGACGTGCGCTGGTTTTCGTGCACGGCTTCAACAACGGTTTCGACGACGGCATCTATCGGCTGACGCAGATTGCCCACGACACGAAATATCCCGGCACTCCGGTGCTGTTTTCCTGGGCGTCAAGCGGCAAGACGACCGGTTATATCTACGACAAGGAAAGCGCCAACGCGGCGCGCGACGACCTCGAGGCGACGCTCAGGATGCTGGCCAAGACGCGGGTCAAGAGCATCGACATCATCGCTCACTCGATGGGAACCTGGGTGACGATGGAAGCGCTGCGGCAGCTCGCCATCACCGGCGATCGCGATCTCGGCGGCAAGCTCGGCTATGTCGTCCTGGCCTCGCCGGACATCGATGTCGATGTGTTCAAGAAGCAGATGATCCGCTACGGCAAGCCAGACAAGCCGTTCGCCATCCTGCTCTCAGGCGACGACCGCGCGCTCAAGCTGTCTTCCCTGATCTCTGGCGACAAGCCGCGCGTTGGCGATTACGGCAATGCCGCCGACCTTGCCAGCTATGGCGTGGTCGTGGTGGACCTGACCAAGACCAAGAGCGGCGACCGTTTGAACCATGCCAAATTCGCCGACAACCCGATCCTGGTGCAACTGCTCGGCGACCGGCTGCGCACACCGGCCGCTCTACGAGCGGACGAGCCCGACGCGGTGCGGTTCGATGACATCGGCCAAGGTATAGGCAAGGCCGTCGGCTCGGTCGCCGAGGTCGTGATCACCACGCCGTTCAAGGTGCTGACCGTCGGCGCTGGCGGGTGATCAGCCGAGCGCCGACGGCTGATCTCAGACGAAAAGATCGACCTTCTGGAACGTCGTCACATCGATCAGCCCGACGTCGGAAATCCTCAGTTCCGGAATGACGACCAGTGCCAGCAGCGAGTGCTGCATATAGGCGTTGTTCAACGAACAGCCCATCTTGCGCATCGCTTCGGTCAGCTTCTCGGCCTTGGCGGCGACGATTTCCGCCCGCTCGTCCGACATCAGCCCCGCGATCGGCATTTCGACCAGCGCCAGTTCCTTGCCCTTGGAGAACAGCACGACGCCGCCGCCGACCTCGCCCAGTCGATTCACGGCCAGCGCCATGTCCTGCTTATTGGTGCCGACAACGATGATGTGGTGCGAATCGTGCGCCACGCTGGAGGCCATGGCGCAATCGCCCATGTAGCCGAAGCCGGAGACGAAGGCGTTGGTGACGCCGCCTGTGCCCTTGTGGCGCTCGACCAGCGCGATCTGGCAAATATCGTTGCGGCGATCCATGGCGACCAGCCCGTCCTCGACCGGCAGATCCGCTTCCAGTGCACGCGTCGGCGCCTGGTTCTCGATGACGCCGATGACGCGCACGCGCACCTCGTTGGCGCCCTTGGGAGCCGCGATGTCGAAGTCGCCGGCCTTGAGTTTCTTGCCGAGCTTGACGGTGTTCTTGGCCGTCTTCGGGTAGTCATAGGCTGGAATGTCGATTTCGAGCTTGCCGCCCTTGGCCAGCCTGACGCCACGCGCATAGACCTCATCGATGGTCATCGCCGAGAGATCCGAGACGATCAGCAGGTCGGCCAGCCGGCCCGGCGCGATCGAGCCGATCTCGCGTTCGAGCTTGAAATGCTGGGCGGTGTTGAGCGTCGCCATCTGGATTGCCGTTACAGGCTTCAACCCTTGTTGGATGGCGTGCCGCACCACCCGGTCCATATGGCCTTCATGGACCAGCGTACCGGAATGGCTGTCGTCCGTGCACAGGATGAAGTTGCGCGGATCGATGCCGCTCTCGGTCACCGCCTTGATCTGCGAGGCGACGTCATACCAGGCCGAGCCCAGCCGCAGCATCGCCTTCATGCCCTGGCGCACGCGCGCAATGGCATCCTCGGCCCGCGTGCCCTCGTGGTCGTCTTCCGGCCCGCCGGCGACGTAGCCGTGGAACGGCAGGCCGAGATCGCGCGAGGCATAGTGTCCGCCAACCGTTTTCCCCGCTTTCACGGTCGCCGCGATCTCGCCAGACATGACCGGGTCGTTGGCGGCGACGCCGGGGAAATTCATCACTTCGCCCAGCCCGATAATGTTTTCCCAAGTCATCGCTTCGGCGACATCAGCGACCGTCAGCTCGGCGCCGGCATGTTCCAGCCCTGGTGCCGAAGGCACGCAGGACGGCATCTGCACATGCACATTGACCGGCATCGCGACGGCTTCGTCATGCATCAGCCGCACGCCGGGCAGGCCCAGCACATTGGCTATCTCGTGCGGATCGATGAACATCGAGGTGGTGCCGTGCGGAATGACGGCGCGGCAGAACTCGGTGACCGTCACCATGCCGCTCTCGACATGCATATGCGCGTCGCAAAGGCCGGGAACCAGATAGCGCCCGCCGGCGTCGACCACCTTTGTGCCCTGACCGATGGCATGGCTGGCGTTCGGCCCGCAATAGGCGAAGCGCCCGCCGGCAATGGCGATGTCGGTCCCGGCGATGATCTCGCCAGAATGGACGTTCACCCAGCGGCCGTTGCGGATGACGAGATCGGCGGGTTTGCGGCCCATGGCGACATCGACCAGCTGCGTTGCCATCTCGGTCCAGGGTTTGGGTTTCGTCGCATGCGCCGATGCCTTCTTGGCCATGAAAGACTCCTGTTTGCCCGACTGTGCCAAGCCAGTGTGGTTTTGACCAGCATCAAACTGGGACCTGATGCGCCATGACAAAGGCTGTCCGACCTTTCACGAAGGCTACTGCGCGCTGACGTCGACAGTGACTTTCGCCTTTCCGGCCGAAATTTGTTCCGCGAGACGCCTGAGTTCGCCCTTGGCGAACCTGCCGCTGATCATGACCTCGCCGCCGAGGATGGGTTCGACCAGCCGCGGCGACATCACGACGTTGCCGCCGACGCTGAGATCAATCGTCTTCCCGACATTCGCCTTGGTGAAGGCGGCGAATGCCCGCCCACTGTCCGGCGTCATCTTGAGGTTGAGCGCCACTTGTCCTGGCGCCGGATCGGGTACCACCACGGCCTTGGCGATGGCCAGCGTCAACGGCTTGGCAATGGCGAGGCCGCAGGCGAGCAGCACGACGGCTGTTGCAGCAATTGGGAGAAACAGGACGCGCATCGGGAATTTTCTCCACAAACCGCCGATCTTGCACGGCGACGCTGCCGCGGCAATGCCGCTTGTCTCCGGCCTAGCGGCACCGGGCTTGCGGGCGGCATCGGCCAGAATAGGATTCCGTTTTGTCGTAAATCGGGTTACCCTTCCTGCAAGGGCTTTCTGAATTCGTCATTTCGGGGAGTTCGATGTGCGTCGCCTGATGGTCGCAACTGCCGGTTTTCTCGCTGCCCTGGCCGTGCCGGCTTCCGCAGCCGACCCCACCGTCGACGTCCCGATGACCGCGCCCGGCTTCGACTGGACCGGCTACTACGCCGGCCTGCAGGCTGGATATGGCTGGGGCCAGTCCGATATCAACGGGACGGGGGGCGAGCCATTTTCCGTCTCGCCCGATATCGACGGCGGTTTTGTCGGCGGCCATATCGCCGGCCTGTGGCAGTTCGACCAGGCAGTGATCGGCGCCGAGGCCGACCTCAACTATTCCTCGGTCGACGGCACGACCGAGGCGGAGCCGGGAAACGCTTTCGGCACCGACGTCAAATGGTTCGGATCAATCAACGCCAAGGCCGGCTACGCAATGGACCGGCTGCTGGTCTATGGCATCGGCGGCATCGCCTTTGCCGGCATCGAAACGTCGCAAGCGACGGGCACGGCGTTCGACAGTTCACGCACGAGTGTCGGCTGGGCAGTGGGTGCCGGCGTCGACTACGCGCTGACCGACAAGTTCGTCGTCGGCGCCCAGTATCGCTACTATGATTTCGGCTCGGAGCATTTTGACGCGTCCGGCGATTTCACCGACCGCGACCAGGATGTGAAGCTGAACACGGTGGGTATAAATTTGAGCTACAAGTTCTGAGCCTCGCCAGCGGCCTGGCGCGACCCGGCCAAGGCCGTGGCCTAAGAAGCTCTCTGGTGGAAGGGGCGGCCGACGCCCCCAGTTGGGCGGGGTGATGGGTTGGGCTGAGAAGCGCCGGCCTGGGCGGGTTTGATCCGCCGAGTAGTATCATACCAGTACCTCCGGCGCGCATAATTCCGTGATCGCACCAGTACGATCAAACCGCCCGGTCTGGCTTCCGTATTCAGACTTGACCAGGAACACGACTTGACGGCCCGCATCCTGACATCTGAAAAAGGCTGGCCTGCGGATGTGGTGGAATTGGTAGAGGCAAGGGATCTTAGATGCGAGCCAGGCCGCCCAGACGCGTCCTTCGCAGTCTTGGCCAGCCTTGTTTTCCGGGCTTTGCAGGCGCGGCCTGAGCCCGACATATCTATCAATCCCTACCCTTCCCTGCTCTTCCGGTGCCAATTGCGGTGCCAAATCAAAAGCCCGCCACCTTGAGGCGGGCCGTTGGCGGCGCGGTGTACCTCATCCGGCTGTACCTCATAGAGCCATCTTGCATTTCGCGTTCTTCCCTGCACTCCATCGGGAGCGGCCCGCTTCAGGGGAACGCTCAAAGCTGGTTGACCAGGGGAGAGGTTGACCAAGATTTGTTCAAGTGCCACGAGGGATGTACCTCGTGTTTCCGCCTTGAAGAGGCCCGCCGTCGTTAGCCAGGCGGGCCAAGACGAGAAGGAGAACGAACTTGGACACCTTATTGGCGCTTGCCGCTCTGGCCGTATCTCTGGTTGCACTTGGCATGTCCGTCTACTTCTGGAGGCGACAATTTCGCCCGATCGTAACGGCCGCGGTCAAAACTCACAGCGGCGGAAACGATGGGATTGCCTACAATCTCGTGGTGCTGAACTCTGGATCAATTCCCGCGAAAAATATCCGCCTGATCGTTCACGACCAGGCCGGCCTCAAAGCGGCGCTCGGAGTCGGTGCCAATGAGGATGCCAAAAAGCGGTGGCTGGCGTGTTTCACTCAGTCGACGGAAATTCCACTCCTCCAAAACGGCGATAAGACGACCTGCTCGTTTGGGATGACGCACAGCGATCCGCGGCAAAGCTTTTGGAAACCGCAGGCCCAGTTTTGGATCCGCATTGAATATGAAGGTTGGTTCGGCGCTAAGTACGATTCGGACCCACTTAACGTTTTGCAGATCGCCGATTCGGACAGCTTCACCGGAGGGATGTGGGCACCGGTGAGAAACCCGCCACCAGGGACAGCGGGAACCTCTCAAACTGGGTCGAAATTCAGATTCCGTCCACCCTCCAGCATTCCTCGGGCATCTCCCCAGCGTCCTGTTCGCCATTCTCGATCCACGCGGTATTATCGACCTTCATCATGAGCCGCTGACGGGTTCCTACGGTCCGGCCGAGTGATGGCTCGTCTGCATCCTTGTCGTGCGGGTCGTCCAGCACGTCGCCGCCGTGCTCGTTTTCAGCTTCGCACTTGTCTTTGCTTGGGAACGTGGCGTATGCCCAGCCAAAATGCGGTTCCACGACCTTACACCCCATGCTCCCGCACTGATCGCCAGTGGGCTCGATGTGGTTGCAATCAGCCGTCGCCTAGGGCATGCGTCACCTGTGGTTCACGCCGTCAGCCCACGCCCATCTGTTCACACGGTCGGACGAAGGTGTTGCAGCGGCGATTGAAACCGCGATGAGAATGGGCGCAGAACAGTAATCCGGCCTTTCAGTGCCAATCCGGTGCCAAGCGGGCTTGAATGGCTGGACCTATGTTCGCTTAAGTGCTTGTAATCGCGGCCTGCGGACGTGGCGGAATTGGTAGACGCAAGGGACTTAAAATCCCTCGATCTCTGATCGTACGGGTTCGATTCCCGTCGTCCGCACCACTCTTGGCTCACGCGCCTCCAGGCAAAAGGCTCCCTCGGACGACTGGGACCGCAGCCGAGCGGTTGCCGGCGCGCAGTGTCACGCCAGCGGCTTGGCGAAAAGGCTGTTCGGGGCCTCTGCGGTGAGGCCAGCGCCCTTACTTGATATAAACCAGCACGTAGCGGTTCTTGTAAGGCTGGTAATACTTCGTCCCGCATTTCCAGACCACGGTGCCACCGCTGTAGGTGGTCTTCACGCATCCTTTGGGCAGGGTCGTGATGTAGATGGTCGTCCTCTGGATCACGACCGTCTTTGCTTCCGCCGGGTTGACCAGGCGAAAGCCCAAACTGCCGTCAAAGCCGTCGCCGGCCACCGAAGAGATCGCGAGCACGCCACAAGTGGCGACCGCGCGATAGAACGAACTGCGACTGATCATAAGCTTTCCCCTTCCCTTTACTTGCCGCTCTGGCAGCCTACCAGCAACGCGCAAAGCTTCAAAGGACTTAAAATCCCTTGAGCTTTGATCGTGCGGGTTCGAATCCTGTCGTCCGCACCATGTTGAAATCAGCGCTCAATGGAGAAGCCCGCCACGGTCGGGCGGCGGACCCTTCGTCGCGCCCCTGCGATCAGGACTTCTTATCGCCATTTGGATTTGGTGCCGGGGCCTCTCGCACGTCTCGCGGTGGCGGATCGACATGTTCAGGCTCCGGCGATGCTTCCTTGTCGGGACGACGGAGTGTCTTCTTCGTGTCAGGCTTCGGTGGCGAATCCTTGACTTTGCTTGGCATGTCCACTTCCTCCTATCCCCTGAAATCGGATCCCCGCTCTCTTGTTCCGTGAGCCGGTCAAAAGGCTCGCCATGTGAGGCGCGGCTGTACCTCATCCGGGTGTACCTCATAGAGCCATCTTGCATTCGGGGTTCGTCCCTCACACTCCGTCGGCAGCGGCGCGCTTCAACCTTTCGGTGGTAGCCCTTCATGCGGATGCGCTCTGGCTCTCGCATTAGCGTGAGCGCATGCTTCGGGTCAGCCAGCACAGCGCCTCCTCGAGCCCGGACTGGTTAGGCCCAGCGGCCACCGCTGCTAGTCCCCTAGCAAGTCGCTGGGCCGCCCCGGCAAAAAATCCATTCCCGTCAGCGCATCACCTTCAGCGCGATCTCCTCGACCCTCACCTTGTCGCCGATCTCCCTTGCCGCCATCGCTTTGGCCTGTCTTTGGTGGTCCAGCACGGTCCGCCAACGCGGCTTCTCGAAAACGCTCACCATCTAGCATTACAGTTGCATTTTAGATTTTAGGTGAGCTCGTCGCGCGGCAGC
>NZ_JBWKME010000116.1:0-29054 GCF_056431085.1 Mesorhizobium waitakense
CGTGCCGATGTTCACATGAGGCTTGTTACGCTCGAATTTACCTTTTGCCATGTGATGTCTCCAATCCTGCTCGCCCGTGCGGGCCTTGAATTAAGTTACTGCTGCAACCCGTTCGAGTTACGCGTATTTCTTCTGAACTTCCTGGGCGACCGCGGTCGGCACAGGCTCGTAGTGATCGAACTGCATCGTGTAGGCCGCGCGGCCCTGGCTCATCGAGCGCAGGTTGTCGACGTACTTGAACATGTTGGCGAGCGGCACCATCGCGTTGATGACCACTGCCACGCCACGTGCTTCCTGGCCCTGGATCTGGCCGCGACGGCCGTTCAGATCGCCGATGACGCTGCCGACGTAGTCTTCCGGCGTCACCACTTCGACCTTCATGATCGGCTCGAGCAACTGCACGCCAAGCTTGGGTGCAGCTTCACGGAAGCAAGCGCGGCCGGCGATTTCGAAGGCCAGGACGCTGGAGTCGACATCGTGGTAAGCGCCGTCGATCAGCGTCGCCTTGACGCCGATCATCGGGAAGCCCGCGAACGGACCCGAAGTCATGACGCTGTTGATGCCCTTTTCGACACCGGGGATGTATTCCTTCGGAACCGCACCGCCGACGATCTTGGTTTCGAACTCGAATTCGCTGCTGTCCGGATTCGGCTCGAAGACGATCTTGACGCGGGCGAACTGACCGGTACCGCCGGTCTGCTTCTTGTGCGTGTAGTCCTGCTCGTGCCTGCGGGTGATCGTCTCGCGATAGGCCACCTGCGGCGCACCGACATTGGCCTCGACCTTGAACTCGCGACGCATGCGGTCGACGATGATGTCGAGGTGAAGCTCGCCCATGCCCGAAATGATGGTCTGGCCGCTTTCCTCGTCGGTCTTGACGCGGAAGGACGGATCCTCGGCGGCCAGGCGGTGAAGGGCGAGGCCCATCTTTTCCTGGTCGTTCTTGGTCTTCGGCTCGATCGCGATCTGGATGACCGGATCGGGGAATTCCATGCGCTCGAGGATGACCGGATGCAGCGGATCGCTCAGCGTATCGCCAGTGGTGGTGTCCTTGAGGCCAGCCAGAGCGACGATGTCGCCGGCGAAAGCCTCTTCGACGTCGGCGCGCGAGTTGGCATGCATCTGCAGCATGCGGCCGATGCGTTCCTTCTTGCCCTTCACGGTGTTGTCGACCGAGATGCCCTTGGTGAGCTTGCCCGAATAGATGCGGGCAAAGGTGAGCGAACCGACGAACGGGTCGTTCATGATCTTGAAGGCGAGCATCGACAGCGGCTCGTTGTCGTCGGCGTGACGCTCGATCTCGGCGTCGGTCTTGGCATCGACGCCCTTGATGGCCGGAACATCGGCCGGCGACGGCAGATATTCGACGACGGCATCGAGCAGCGGCTGCACGCCCTTGTTCTTGAATGCCGAGCCGCAGAACATCGGGTAGAACTTCACCGCGATGGTGCCCTTGCGGATCAGCGCGCGGATCTCGTCATTCGACGGCATCTTGCCTTCGAGGTAGTTCTCGAGTGCCGTCTCGTCCATTTCGACGGCGGCTTCGATCATCTTCTCACGGTATTCCTCGGCACGAGCCTTGAGGTCGGCCGGGATCTCGACGACGTCCCAGGCAGCGCCCAGCGTCTCGTCGCGCCAGACAAGCGCGTTCATCTCGACGAGGTCGACAACGCCCTTGAACTCGGTCTCGGCACCGATCGGCAGCTGCATGACGACGGCATGCGCACCGAGGCGCGAACCGATCATCTCGACCGAGCGGTAGAAGTCGGCGCCGATCTTGTCCATCTTGTTGCAGAAGATCATGCGCGGAACGCGATACTTGTCGGCCTGGCGCCAGACGGTTTCCGTCTGCGGCTCGACACCGGCGTTGGCGTCGAGCAGCGCAATGGCGCCGTCGAGCACGCGCAGCGAACGCTCGACTTCGATGGTGAAGTCGACGTGTCCGGGGGTGTCGATGATGTTGAAGCGGTACATCTTGCCGCTGCGACCCTTCCAGAAGGTCGTGGTCGCGGCGGACGTGATGGTGATGCCGCGCTCCTGCTCCTGCTCCATCCAATCCATCGTGGCAGCGCCGTCGTGGACTTCGCCGATCTTGTGCGACTTGCCCGTGTAATAGAGGACGCGCTCGGTGGTCGTCGTCTTGCCGGCGTCAATATGCGCCATGATACCGAAATTGCGGTAGTCTTCGATTTTGTATTCGCGGGCCATCGTAGCTGCCTCTCAGTCTCGTACGCGCTTTACCAGCGGTAGTGCGCGAAAGCGCGGTTGGCTTCAGCCATCTTGTGGGTGTCTTCACGCTTCTTGACGGCGGTGCCGCGGTTGTTGGCCGCGTCCATCAGCTCGCCGGAGAGGCGGTCGACCATGGTGGTCTCGTTGCGGTTGCGGGCCGCGGCGATCAGCCAACGAATGGCCAGAGCCTGGCGGCGCTCGGGGCGCACGTCGACCGGAACCTGGTAGGTGGCGCCGCCGACACGACGCGAACGCACTTCCACATGCGGCGCGACATTGTCGAGCGCCTGATGGAAGACGGTGACCGGCTCCTGCTTGGTCTTCGACTGAACCTGGTCGAGCGCGCCGTAGACGATGGTCTCGGCAACCGACTTCTTGCCGTCATACATGACGGCGTTCATGAACTTGGTGACGATCAGATCGCCGAACTTCGGGTCCGGATTGATCTCACGCTTTTCTGCACTGTGACGACGCGACATTTTTTCTCTGCCTCAATTATGCGTGGTGGCCTTGATCCCGGACGCTTGCCCGGGATGACCTTCGCTACGCTTCGGTCACTTCGGACGCTTGGCGCCGTACTTCGAACGGCGCTGCTTGCGGTTCTTCACACCCTGCGTGTCGAGCACGCCGCGGATGATGTGGTAGCGAACGCCCGGAAGATCCTTGACGCGGCCGCCGCGGATCATGACCACGGAGTGTTCCTGAAGGTTGTGACCTTCGCCGGGGATGTACCCGATCACTTCAAAACCATTGGTCAGGCGGATCTTGGCCACCTTGCGCAGCGCCGAGTTCGGCTTCTTCGGCGTCGTTGTATAGACGCGCGTGCAGACGCCCCGCTTCTGCGGGTTCTGCTGCATGGCCGGGACCTTGTTGCGCTTCACCGGCGCAATGCGCGGCTTGCGGATCAGCTGGTTGACGGTAGGCATTAAACCCTCTTGTCTCTCAATTCCGTGTCTCGCCCGGTCAGGGCCGCTCAAAGCGTCATTTCCATACGCAAATTCGGGCCACAAACCGCGCCTCGCGGTCTTTGCCCGAACAAATGGCAGAGGAAGCGGAACCGCTTCGTGCACGCCGGAAATGTCTTTTCGCTCGTAAAACGAACCCTGTTTGAGGCAAACTCCAAAGCGTGTCGCTTCGGAAGGGAGAGCCTCACATCGGTTCTGACTGGGCGGCTTCTACTCGTAAGACCGCGAACCGTCAAGCCCGGAGCGCCAAATATTGCGCGCCAACCAAGGCTCGGCAGCCATGCGAAAAACGCATGTAATTTTCTTTCGCAATTTTGCAAGGGCGAGGAAGAAAGTGACCGGCTTTGCGCTGTTGCACGGCCCTGCTTCATGCGAAAAGGCCGCATGAGCAGTGAAAATCCCCTCGCCCGCCCGCAATCTGCCAAGAGGAATCGGCCCGTGAACGACAATGAAGAGCGCCCGGTCACCATCATCACCGGCCGGGTGTGGAAGAAAAAGGGCGGCAAGCCGGAAGGCGTGCATGTGATGCTGGTCGCCCCCGACGACGATTCGGCGGTGCGCCGGGCGCTCGAATCGCTTGCGGCGGAAGGTTACGCCGAGGCCGAACTCGACCAGATCGGCGACATGGACGGCGCACCCGACGATGAGCCTCATCTTTCCGCCTTTCAGGGCGCGCTCGAAGGCGAAGTGTCGATCGTTACTTTCGACGTGCCGATCTGAATCGGGGGCGCTAACGATGGCCGGAGCAAAAGCGGTTGGACCTGCGTCCCGAACCTGGGCCGACCAGGCCGTCGCGGCGATCGAGGCCGATCAGCGCCGCTCGGCCGACACGCATCTGTGGAAGCTCGATCTACCGGCACTGGCCGGCATCGATCTCTATCTCAAGGACGAATCCACCCATCCGACCGGCAGCCTGAAGCACCGGCTGGCGCGCTCGCTGTTCCTTTATGCGCTGTGCAATGGCCTGATCCGCGAAGGCGCGCCGGTGATCGAAGCGTCGTCGGGTTCGACCGCGGTATCGGAAGCGTACTTTGCCCGTATGATCGGGGTGCCGTTCTATGCGGTGATGCCGCGCTCGACCTCGCGCGAAAAGATCGCCGCGATCGAGCACTATGGCGGCAACTGCCATTTCATCGACGACGGCAGGCGCATCTATGCCGAATCGGCCGAACTCGCGGCGAAACTAGGCGGCCATTTCATGGACCAGTTCACCCACGCCGAGCGCGCCACCGACTGGCGCGGCAACAACAACATCGCCGAATCGATCTTCGGGCAGATGCGCGAGGAGCGGCATCCGGTTCCGGCCTGGATCGTGATGAGCGCCGGCACCGGCGGCACGACCGCCACGATCGGCCGCTTCCTGCGCTACAAGCAGCATGCGACGCGGCTGTCGGTTGCCGACGTCGAGCGCTCGGCCTTCTTCGACGGTTTTGCTACGCATGATCGCAATTGCCGCTGCGAACAGCCGTCGCGGATAGAGGGGATCGGCCGGCCGCGCATGGAGCCGTCCTTCGTGCCTGGCGTCATCGATCATATGCTGCGGGTGCCGGACGCGGTGTCGCTGGCGGCGATGCGGGTGTTGTCGCGACGGCTCGGCCGCCGAGTCGGCGGCTCAACCGGCACCAACTTCATCGCCATGTGCTTTCAGGCCGCGCGCATGATCGAGGAAGGAAGGGCGGGTTCGCTGGTGACGCTGATCTGCGATTCCGGCGATCGCTATGCCAACACCTATTATTCCGACGAATGGCTGGCTGCGAACAGCCTCGACCCCTCGCCTTTCGAACCGGCGATCGAGGCCTTCCTGGCGGGTGGAAAATTGACCTTGCCGTTCGAGGAAAGCTGGGGCTGACTTTTCGGCGTCGGCTCGCCGGCTTCGGCTTGTCGGGGACAAGTGTTCTGATAAGAAGCCACCACCATCATTCAACAGACGGAGCGGCCGTGTCCCAGCCCATCAAGATTGGCATCGTCGGCGTCGGCAAGATCGTCCGCGACCAACACCTGCCGGCCCTGGCGAAGGACCAGGACTATCGCCTCATCGCCGCCGCCAGCCGGCATGGCAAGGTCGACGGCATTCCGAATTTTCCTGATATCGAAGCCATGCTCGACGCAGTGCCGGAGCTTGAGGCCGTATCGCTCTGCATGCCGCCGCAGTTTCGCTACGACGCCGCGCGCACGGCGCTGGAAGCGAAAAAGCACGTCTTCCTGGAGAAGCCGCCCGGCGCCACTGTCAGCGAGGTCGAGAACCTCAAGGCGTTGGCGGTGAAGAACGGCGTCTCGCTGTTTGCCAGCTGGCATTCGCGTTATGCGCCGGCGGTCGAGGCCGCGCGTGCCTTCCTGAGTTCGGCCAAGATCAAGTCCGCCGCCATCAACTGGAAGGAGGACGTGCGTCGCTGGCACCCGAACCAGGAATGGATCTGGGCTCCCGGCGGGTTCGGCGTCTTCGATCCCGGCATCAACGCGCTGTCGATCGTGACCCATATCCTGCCACCGATGTTCATCACCTCGGCCGTGCTCGATTTTCCCGAAAACCGCGCCGCGCCGGTCGCGGCACAGGTCACCTTCCGCACCTCGAATGGATTGCCGGTGACTATGGAACTCGACTGGCTGCAGACGGGCCCACAAAGCTGGGACATCGTCGCCGACACCGACAAGGGCGCGATGGTGCTTTCAGGCGGCGGCTCGAAACTCGCCATCGACGGCAGCATCGTCCATGACGAGCCGGAAGCGGAATACCCGATGCTCTACAAGCGCTTTGCCGAGATCGTGCGCGCCGGAGCCTCAGACGTCAACCTCGCTCCGCTCCAGCATGTCGCCGACGCCTTCATGCTGGGCAAGCGTAATGTGGTCGAGGCGTTTTTCGATTGAGCACCGTCAATCCACGATAGCGATTGCAAAGCCGTCATAGCCCTTGGCGCCGACAGTCTGGACGGCGGTGCCGTCCAATCGCTTATCGCTCCCGATGAAGGAAAACGCCGCCCGTGCGCCTTCGACGTTGGCGTCATGGCCGTCGTCATCGAGTACCGCGCCGTCACGAATGACATTGTCGCAGACGATGACGGTCCCTGGACGTGACAGGCGCATGGCCCAGGACAGATAGTGCGGGTTGTTTGGCTTGTCGGCATCGATGAAGATGAGGTCGAACGGCCCGGCATCCTCGGTACTCAACGCGGCAAGTGATTCCAAGGCCGGCCCGACCCGCAGTTCTACCCGTTCCGACACGCCTGCCCGTTCGAAGTTCGAGCGCGCGACCCTGGCGTGGTGCGGATCAAGTTCAAGCGTCACGATCTTGCCGTTGGCGGGCAGGCCCCGTGCCAGCCAGATGGTCGAATAACCGCCCAGCGTGCCGATTTCGAGCACCGTCCTGGCTCCCTGCATTCGCGCCAGAAGCGAGAGCAGCTTGCCTTGCGCCGGCGACACGTCGATCGCCGGCAGGCCTTGGTCGTGGTTGGTTGCCAGAACTGCATCGAGCGCCGGATCCGCCTCGAACAGAGCGTCGATGATGTAGTCGTCGACAGAAGCCCAAGTCTTTTTGCTCATCGTTTTGTTCTCCGATCCAATTCAAAGCACAAAAGCCTCGCACAAACAAAAAAGCCGCCGGGTTGCCCCGACGGCCCTGTTGCCTGAGATTCCTTGAGCGGTTCACCGAAACAATGAACCGCTCAATCTTTTTGTCTGGCCGCCGCGCTTACTGCGCGGCGGTTGTCATGTCGGCCAGCATCGGCTCGGCGACTTCCACACCGGAGGCCTTGCGGCGCTCGTCGATGATCAGTTCGTCGCGCGAGGTGGCGATGCGCCGTATCTGGCTCATCGTGCCGCCGGTACCGGCCGGGATAAGCCGGCCGACGATGACGTTTTCCTTCAGCCCCTGCAGCATGTCGGTCTTGCCGGCAACCGCAGCTTCCGTCAGCACCCTGGTCGTCTCCTGGAAGGAGGCGGCCGAGATAAAGGACGGCGTCTGCAGCGATGCCTTGGTGATGCCGAGCAGCACCGGCTGACCTTCGGCCGGCTTCTTGCCGTCCTCGATCAGACGCTCGTTGACCTCTTCCAGCTCGATCACGTCGACGTGGTCGCCCGGAATGTAGGTCGAGTCGCCCTGCGTGGTGATCTCGACCTTCTGCAGCATCTGGCGAACGATCACCTCGATGTGCTTGTCGTTGATCGACACGCCCTGCAGACGGTAGACTTCCTGGATCTCGTTGACGAGGTAGGAAGCAAGTGCCTCCACGCCCTTGATCGCCAGGATGTCGTGCGGCGCAGGATTGCCGTCGAGGATGTAGTCGCCCTTCTCGATGACATCGCCGTCCTGGAGATGGAACGGCTTGCCCTTCGGGATCAGGTATTCGACCGGCTCAAGCGTCGAGTCATGCGGCTCGATGATGATGCGACGCTTGTTCTTGTAGTCGCGGCCGAAGCGGATCGTGCCATCGATCTCGGCGATGATGGCGTGATCCTTCGGACGGCGTGCCTCGAACAGTTCGGCAACACGCGGCAGACCGCCGGTGATGTCCTTGGTCTTGGCGCTTTCCATCGGGATACGCGCCAGCACGTCGCCGGGGCGAACCTGCGCACCCGGCTCGACCGAAAGAATGGCCTCGACCGAGAGCAGGAAGCGGGCGTCGCCGCCCTTCGACAGCTTGCCGACCTTGCCCTTGGCGTCCTGGATGGCAATCGCCGGCTTGAGGTCGTTGCCGCGTGGCGTCGAGCGCCAGTCAATGACCTCACGCTTGGTGATGCCGGTCGACTCGTCGGCCGTTTCCTGAACGGAAATGCCGTCGACCAGATCCTCGTACGATACCCTGCCCTCGATTTCGGTGAGGACCGGGCGGGTATAGGGATCCCACTCGGCGATACGCTGGCCGCGCTTCACCTTGTCGCCATCGTCCACGAAGATACGCGAACCATAGGTGAGACGGTGCGTGGCGCGCTCCTTGCCGGTTTCGTCGAGGATCAGCACCGCCATGTTGCGGCCCATGACCATCTGCTGGCCGTCCGAATTGCGCACCACGTTGCGGTTGCGGATTTCGACCTTGCCCTCGTAGGAGGCTTCAAGGAACGACGAGTCCACCACCTGCGCCGTGCCGCCCATGTGGAAGGTACGCATGGTGAGCTGGGTGCCCGGCTCGCCGATCGACTGCGCCGCGATGACGCCGACCGCTTCGCCCTGGTTGACCGGGGTGCCGCGGGCAAGATCGCGTCCGTAGCAGACCGCGCACACGCCAACCCTGACCTCGCAGGTCAGCGCCGAGCGGATGCGGACCGACTGGACGCCGGCCTTTTCGATCTTCTCCACGTCGCGCTCGTCCATCAGCGTTCCGGCCTTGACCAGAACCTCGCCCGACACCGGATGGTTGATGTCGTCGAGCGACGTACGGCCCAGCACGCGCTGGCCGACAGAAGCGACGACCTGACCGGCATCGACGATCGGCTGCATGGTGAGGCCCTTGTCGGTGCCGCAGTCCACGGAGTTGACGATGCAGTCCTGCGCCACGTCGACCAGACGACGGGTGAGGTAGCCCGAGTTCGCCGTCTTCAAGGCGGTGTCGGCCAGACCCTTGCGGGCGCCGTGGGTCGAGTTGAAGTACTCGAGCACCGTCAGGCCTTCCTTGAAGTTCGAGATGATCGGCGTCTCGATGATTTCACCCGACGGCTTGGCCATCAGGCCGCGCATGCCGGCGAGCTGACGCATCTGGGTGGGCGAGCCGCGCGCACCGGAGTGCGACATCATGTAGATCGAGTTCATTGGCTTCTGACGACCATTGTCCTCGAACTCGACCGCCTTGATGCGGGCCATCATTTCGTCGGCGACCTTTTCCGAGCACTTGGCCCAGGCGTCGACGACCTTGTTGTACTTCTCACCCTGCGTGATCAGGCCGTCATTGTACTGCTGCTCGTATTCCTTGGCCAAAGCCTCGGTGTCGGAGACCAGCTTGATCTTAGCATCCGGGATCAGCATGTCGTCCTTGCCGAACGAAATGCCGGCACGGCAGGCATGGCTGAAGCCGAGCGCCATGATGCGATCGCAGAAAATGACCGTCTCCTTCTGACCGCAGTGGCGGTAGACAGTGTCGATCATCTTGGAGATGTTCTTCTTGGTCATCTCCTGGTTGGCGGTCTCGTAAGGCACGTTGACGTTCTTCGGCAGAAGCTCGCCGATGATCATGCGGCCAGGGGTGGTGTCGTAGATCTTCGACACGACCTTGCCATCGGCATCGACCGAGCGGAAACGACCGCGGATCTTGGAGTGCAGCGTCACCGCCTTGGTCTCGAGCGCATGCTGGAGTTCGCCCATGTCGGCAAACACCATGCCCTCGCCCGGCTCGTTCTGGTTGACGATCGAGAGATAGTAGAGACCCAGAACCATGTCCTGCGACGGCACGATGATCGGCGCGCCGGAAGCCGGGTGCAGGATGTTGTTGGTCGACATCATCAGCACGCGGGCTTCAAGCTGCGCTTCCAGCGACAGCGGCACGTGAACGGCCATCTGGTCGCCGTCGAAGTCGGCGTTGAAGGCCGTGCAGACCAGCGGGTGCAGCTGGATCGCCTTGCCTTCGATCAGGATCGGCTCGAACGCCTGGATGCCGAGACGGTGCAGCGTCGGCGCGCGGTTCAAGAGCACCGGATGCTCGCGGATGACCTCGTCGAGGATATCCCAGACTTCCGGACGTTCCTTCTCGACCAGCTTCTTGGCCTGCTTGACGGTCGAGGAGTAACCCTTGGCGTCGAGACGGGCGTAGATGAAGGGCTTGAACAGTTCGAGCGCCATCTTCTTCGGCAGGCCGCACTGGTGCAGCTTGAGCTCCGGACCGGTCACGATGACCGAGCGGCCGGAATAGTCGACGCGCTTGCCGAGCAGGTTCTGACGGAACCGGCCCTGCTTGCCCTTGAGCATGTCGGACAGCGACTTCAGCGGACGCTTGTTGGCGCCGGTGATGACGCGGCCGCGACGGCCATTGTCGAACAGCGCATCGACGGCTTCCTGCAGCATGCGCTTTTCATTGCGCACGATGATGCCGGGGGCGCGCAGCTCGATCAGCCGCTTCAGACGGTTGTTGCGGTTGATGACGCGGCGGTAGAGATCGTTCAGATCCGAGGTGGCGAAACGGCCGCCGTCCAGCGGGACGAGCGGACGCAGGTCCGGCGGGATCACCGGAACCACCTTCATGATCATCCATTCCGGACGGTTGCCGGATTCCATGAAGTTCTCGACGACCTTGAGCCGCTTCAGATACTTCTTCTGCTTCAGCTCGGAGGTGGTCGAAGCCAGTTCCGTACGCAGGTCGCCGGCGATCTTCTCCAGGTCCATGCCGGCCAGAAGGTCATGGATGGCCTCGGCGCCGATCATGGCGGTGAAGCTATCCTCGCCATACTCGTCGACGGCGATCATGTACTCTTCCTCGCTGAGCAGCTGGTGCTCCTTCAGCGCGGTGAGGCCAGGTTCGGTGACGATGTAGTTCTCGAAGTAGAGGACGCGCTCGATGTCCTTCAGGGTCATGTCGAGCAGCGTGCCGATGCGCGACGGCAGCGACTTCAGGAACCAGATATGGGCGACGGGCGCTGCGAGCTCGATATGGCCCATGCGCTCGCGGCGGACACGCGACAGCGTGACTTCGACGCCGCACTTCTCGCAGATGACGCCCTTGTACTTCATACGCTTGTACTTGCCGCACAGGCACTCATAGTCCTTGATCGGGCCAAAAATGCGCGCGCAGAACAGACCGTCACGCTCCGGCTTGAAGGTGCGGTAGTTGATGGTCTCCGGCTTCTTGATCTCGCCGAACGACCAGGACAGAATCTTCTCAGGGCTGGCGAGCGATATCCGGATGGAATCGAACACCTGTGCCGGCGCCTGGGGATTGAAGAGATTCATGACCTCTTGGTTCATGCCGTTCTCCTTTTCGGGGTCCTCGAAAACCCCTTGCATCTAGTCGCGAGCCAAACGCCCGCCGTCTTTGTCGGCCACTGGCCGTCGAATACTTCTTGGTTGAGCATGATCCTGTCCGAAAACCGGTAGCCACTTTTCGGGATCATGCTCATGGCGCGCCGCGGCTTTCCGCGGCGCGCCATTGCCTTACTCGGCCGCGTCGGGCAGCCGGACCGGGTTGTCGTCGAGCTTGGTGTTCTCCAGCTCGACATTGAGGCCGAGAGACCGCATTTCCTTGACGAGAACGTTGAAGCTCTCGGGAATGCCGGCCTCGAAGGTGTCGTCGCCACGGACGATCGCCTCGTAGACCTTGGTGCGGCCGGCGACGTCGTCCGACTTCACCGTCAGCATTTCCTGCAGCGTGTAGGCGGCGCCGTATGCCTCGAGCGCCCAGACCTCCATTTCGCCGAAGCGCTGGCCACCGAACTGTGCCTTGCCGCCCAGCGGCTGCTGGGTGACGAGTGAGTACGGACCGATCGAACGCGCGTGGATCTTGTCGTCCACGAGATGGTGAAGCTTGAGCATGTAGATGTAGCCCATCGTCACCTTGCGATCGAACGGCTCGCCGGTGCGTCCGTCATAGAGTTGCGACTGACCGCTGGTGTGCAGGCCCGCCTGCTCCAGCATAATGTTGATGTCAGCCTCGTGCGCGCCGTCGAACACCGGGGTCGCGATCGAGACGCCGCGGCGCATCTGCTCGCTGAGGCGAACGATGCTCTCGTCGTCATATTCGCGAACCGGCTCGTTGCGGTCGTTGGCCGGCATGAAGCTCTCGAGCGTCTTGCGCAGCGGCTTGATGTCGCCGGCTGCCTTGTACGTGTCGATCAGCTCGCCGATCTTCCTGCCCATGCCGGCGCAAGCCCAGCCCAAATGCGTTTCCAGGATCTGGCCGACATTCATGCGGCTCGGCACACCCAGCGGGTTGAGCACGATATCGGCATGCGTGCCGTCCTCGAGGAAAGGCATGTCCTCGACCGGAACGATCCGCGACACGACGCCCTTGTTGCCGTGACGGCCAGCCATCTTGTCGCCGGGCTGCATCTTGCGCTTCACGGCCACGAAGACCTTGACCATCTTCATGACGCCCGGAGGCATTTCGTCGCCGCGCTGGACCTTCTCGACCTTGTCCATGAAGCGCTGTTCAAGCGCCTTCTTGGAATCGTCGTACTGGCCACGCAGGGCTTCGAGTTCGCTCTGGAGCTTTTCGTTCTCCACCGCAAACTGCCACCACTGCGAACGCGGATACTCGTCCAGCGTGTCCTTGGACAACGTCGAGCCCTTCTTGAAGCCCTTAGGTCCAGCGATCGCATCCTTGCCGACGAGAACGTCGGAAAGACGCGCGTAGACGTTACGATCCAGAATGGCTTGCTCGTCGTCTCGGTCCTTGGCGAGGCGTTCGATCTCCTCGCGCTCGATCGCCATGGCGCGCTCGTCCTTCTCCACACCGTGGCGATTGAAGACGCGCACCTCGACGACGGTGCCGAAGGTGCCCGGAGGCATGCGCATCGAGGTGTCGCGCACGTCCGATGCCTTTTCGCCGAAGATGGCGCGCAGAAGCTTCTCTTCCGGCGTCATCGGGCTTTCGCCCTTCGGCGTGATCTTGCCGACCAGGATATCGCCCGGCTGAACTTCGGCACCGATATAGACGATGCCGGCTTCGTCGAGGTTCTTCAGCGCTTCTTCCGAGACGTTCGGGATATCGCGCGTGATTTCCTCCGGACCGAGCTTGGTATCGCGCGCCATGACCTCGAACTCCTCGATGTGGATCGAGGTGAAGACATCGTCTGCGACGATGCGCTCGGACAAGAGGATCGAGTCCTCGTAGTTGTAGCCGTTCCACGGCATGAACGCGACCAGCACGTTGCGGCCGAGCGCCAGATCACCGAGCTCGGTCGACGGACCGTCGGCGATGATGTCGCCCTTGTTGACCCGGTCGCCCATGCGGACCAGCGGACGCTGGTTGATGCAGGTGTTCTGGTTCGAACGCTGGAACTTCATCAGCCGGTAGATGTCGACGCCGGACTTGCCCGGATCGAGATCTTCAGTGGCTCGAATGACGATACGCGTCGCGTCCACCTGGTCGACGATGCCGCCGCGGCGGGCGCCGATGGCGGCGCCCGAGTCACGGGCCACGATCGGCTCCATACCGGTGCCGACGAACGGCGCCTCGGCGCGCACCAGCGGCACGGCCTGACGCTGCATGTTCGAGCCCATCAGGGCGCGGTTGGCGTCGTCGTTCTCGAGGAACGGGATCAGGGCCGCGGCCACCGAAACCATCTGCTTGGGCGACACGTCCATCAGGTCGACGTTTTCGCGCGGCGCCATCATCACTTCGCCGGCGCTGCGGCAAATGACGAACTCGTCGACGAAGCCACCACTCTTGTCGAGCTCGGCGTTGGCCTGCGCAACGTGGTGCTTGGCTTCTTCCATCGCCGAGAGATAGACGACGTCATTGGTCAGCTTGCCGTCGACGATCTTGCGGTACGGGCTCTCGATGAAGCCGTACTTGTTGACGCGTGCGAAGGTGGCCAGCGAGTTGATCAGACCGATATTCGGGCCTTCCGGCGTCTCGATCGGGCAGATGCGGCCGTAATGCGTCGGGTGCACGTCGCGCACCTCGAAGCCGGCGCGCTCGCGGGTCAGACCGCCCGGTCCAAGCGCCGAGAGGCGGCGCTTGTGGGTGATCTCCGACAGCGGGTTGGTCTGGTCCATGAACTGCGACAGCTGCGAGGAACCAAAGAACTCGCGCACGGCGGCGGCCGCTGGCTTGGCGTTGATCAGGTCCTGCGGCATCACCGTGTCGATCTCGATCGAGGACATGCGCTCCTTGATCGCGCGCTCCATGCGCAGCAGGCCGACGCGGTACTGGTTTTCCATCAGCTCGCCGACAGACCGCACGCGGCGGTTGCCGAGATTGTCGATGTCGTCGATCTCGCCCTTGCCGTCACGCAGTTCGACCAGCGTCTTGACCACGGCCAGGATGTCGTCCTTGCGCAGCACGCGCACGGTGTCCTCGGCCTTGAGCTCGAGGCGCATGTTCATCTTGACGCGGCCAACGGCCGACAGATCGTAGCGCTCGCTGTCGAAGAACAGCGAGTTGAACATGGCTTCGGCGGTCTCGAGTGTCGGCGGCTCGCCGGGGCGCATGACACGATAGATGTCGAACAGAGCGTCCTGGCGGCTCTCGTTCTTGTCGACGTTGAGCGTGTTGCGGATATAGGCGCCGACATTGACGTGGTCGATGTCGAGAACCTTGATCTCGTTTTCACCGGTGCCAAGCAGCACCTTCAGCGTCTTGTCGTCGATCTCGTCGCCGGCTTCGAGGAAGATCTCGCCGGTGGCGTAGTTGACGATGTCCTCGGCCAGGTAATTGCCGAGCAGATCCTCGTCGGTCGACTTGATCGCCTTGAGACCCTTCTCGCCAAGCGCCCGGGCCTGGCGGGCAGTGATCTTCTTGCCGGCTTCGACAACAACTTCGCCCGTATCGGCGTCGACCAGGTCGCCGACGGCCTTGAGGCCGCGGAAACGCTCGACGTTGAACGGAATGCGCCAGTGATCGCCAGCGCGCTTGTACGTGATCTTGTTGTAGAAGGTCGACAGGATCTCTTCGCCATCCATGCCGAGCGCCATCAGAAGCGACGTCACCGGAATCTTGCGGCGACGGTCGATGCGGGCGTGCACGACGTCCTTGGAATCGAACTCGATGTCGAGCCACGAGCCGCGATAGGGGATGACGCGCGCGGCAAATAGAAGCTTGCCCGACGAGTGCGACTTGCCCTTGTCATGGTCGAAGAAGACGCCCGGCGAGCGGTGCATCTGCGAGACGATAACGCGCTCGGTGCCGTTGACGATGAAGGTGCCGTTCAAGGTCATGAGCGGCATGTCGCCCATGTAGACATCCTGCTCCTTGATGTCCTTGATCGACTTGGCGCCGGTATCCTCGTCGATATCGAACACGATGAGGCGCAGCGTCACCTTCAGCGGCGCGGCATAGGTGAGGTCGCGCTGACGGCATTCGTCAACGTCGAATTTCGGTCCTTCGAACTCGTACTTCACGAACTCCAGCATCGAGGAGCCGGAAAAATCCTGAATCGGGAAGACGGACTTGAAGACGGCCTGCAGTCCCTCGTCCGGACGCCCACCCTTGGGCTCCGCCACCATCAGGAACTGGTCATAGGATGCCTTCTGAACCTCGATCAGGTTCGGCATCTCCGCAACTTCCGGGATCTTTCCGAAGAACTTGCGTACGCGTCTGCGGCCATTGAAAGTCTGGGTCTGGGCCATCGTCGCTCCTTAGCTCTAAACTCGGGACGAACCTCGCCGCGGCTCGCCTTGCATTCTGGGCCACCTGGGCGGCGACCCTTTGTCTGTTTTCCCGGCGCCTGTCGGCGGCCGGCTAGAACGGGAGAAAACCCGTTTCCTGAAGGCCGGTTTGCGGCCCTCAGGAAAGAGGTTCTCGTATGCCTCGCGCTACGCGTGCTCCCTCCAGCCGAAGGGAGTGGCGGACGGCGCGAGGCCGTCCGCCGCTTTTTACGCTTACTTCAGGTCGACCTTGGCGCCGGCTGCTTCCAGCTGGGCCTTGAACTTGTCAGCGTCGGCCTTGGAAACGCCTTCCTTGACCGGCTTCGGAGCCGCTTCGACCAGATCCTTGGCTTCCTTGAGGCCAAGACCGGTGATGGCGCGGACTTCCTTGATGACGTTGATCTTCTGAGCGCCTGCCTCGGTGAGGACGACGTCGAATTCCGTCTTTTCCTCGACCGGAGCAGCAGCAGCCGCACCACCGCCAGCGGCGGCAACAGCCACCGGAGCAGCGGCGGAGACGCCCCACTTTTCTTCCAGAAGCTTCGACAGCTCAGCCGCCTCGAGGACGGTCAGCTTCGAAAGGTCGTCTACGATCTTTGCGAGATCAGCCATTGTTGTATTCCTTCATCAGGTTCGAACGTGTGTTTGTGATAGCGAGGAACGGCCTCATGCCGCCTCGTCCTTCCGGGCGTAAGCGCCGATGACGCGCGCGACCGAAGCCGCTGGCGCATTGACGATCTGGGCGATCCGGGTTGCCGGCGTGGCGATCATGCCAACCAGCCTGGCGCGCAGCTCATCGAGCGACGGAAGTGTGGCGAGTGCCTTCACACCGTCGGCGTTGAGCGAGGTGGTGCCCATTGCGCCACCGAGAATGACGAGCTTGTCATTTCCCTTGGCGAAATCGGACGCGACCTTCGGCGCCGCAATCGGATCCTCCGAATAAGCAATCAGCGTCTGTCCCTTGAACAGGTCGATGATCGATGCGGAGTCCGTGCCCTGAAGAGCGATTTTGGCGAGACGGTTCTTCGCGACTTTGACGGTGCCACCGGCGGCGCGCATTTTCGACCGAAGGTCGTTCATTTGCGCGACGGTGATACCGGCGTAGTGGGCCACGACCACTGAACCTGCGTTCGAGAACGCACCGTTCAGGCCCGTGACGAGTTCGCGTTTTTCCGCTCTGTCCACTGCCTATCTCCAGTTGACCCCAATCCTGTTAACGGGAACATCCCATTGACGAGGACAGGCGTCGGGTTGCCTTTTGTCGGCCGGGCCATCCAGTAACGGATCTCCCGAACGACGCTCGAGGATCCTGCCCCCTTTCGCCACATCGACGGCCAGGCCGACGATGCGCAGACAAAAGGCAAACACGGTTCGAACCTTTCATTGGAGCAGTCGCTCCGTTGTCCGGTCTTCACCCGTCTCATGCAGGCCCACATGAATTAAGGCTTTTGGGCCGCCTGCAATCTCGGACAGGATGTCCGGAAGCCTTTCGACTTCCGGCACCGGGCCGCCAACCTGGGTTGGAGGCCCGGAATTCTTTTGCGGATCAGCCCTTTAACGGCCGATCCCAGGTAAAACTTATCAGGACGCCGCGAGCGTCGAGACGTCGAGCTTGAGGCCCGGGCCCATCGTCGAGGTGACCGACACCTTCTTGACGTAGTTGCCCTTGGCGCCCGTCGGCTTTGCCTTGGTCACCGCGTCAGCGAAGGCGCGGATGTTCTCTTCCAGGGCCTTGACCTCGAACGAGACCTTGCCGACACCGGCATGAACGATGCCGGCCTTCTCGACGCGGAACTCGACGGCGCCGCCCTTCGATGCCTTGACAGCGGCGGCAACGTCGGTGGTGACGGTGCCGACCTTCGGGTTCGGCATCATGCCGCGCGGGCCGAGCACCTTGCCGAGACGGCCGACCAGCGGCATCATGTCCGGCGTGGCGATGCAGCGATCGAAGTCGATCGTGCCCTTCTGGACGATGTCGACCAGATCCTCGGCACCGACGATGTCGGCGCCAGCGGCGCGAGCTTCGTCAGCCTTGTCGCCACGGGCGAACACGGCAACGCGAACCGAGCGGCCGGTGCCGTTCGGCAGGTTGACCACGCCACGGACCATCTGGTCGGCATGGCGGGGATCGACGCCGAGGTTCATGGCGACTTCGACGGTCTCGTCGAACTTGACCGAGGAACGGTCCTTGAGCAGCTTCAGCGCTTCACCCAGGGCGTAAGCCTTGTTGGGATCAATGCCTTCGCGGGTCTTCGATACACGCTTTGCAATCTTTGCCATGATCTTAGCCCACCACTTCCAGACCCATCGAGCGGGCGGAGCCCTCGACCATGCGCATGGCCGCCTCGACGTCGTTTGCGTTCAGATCCTTCATCTTCTGCTCGGCGATGGCGCGAACCTTGTCGCGGCCGATCGTGCCGGCCTTGATCTTGCCCGGCTCCTTCGAACCCGACGTCAGGTTCGCCGCCTTCTTCAGGAAGTAGCTCACCGGCGGCGTCTTCATGACGAAGGTGAAGGACTTGTCCTGGTAGTAGGTGATGACGACCGGAATCGGCGATCCCTTTTCCATTTCCTGGGTCTGCGCGTTGAACGCCTTGCAGAACTCCATGATGTTGATGCCACGCTGACCAAGCGCCGGGCCGATCGGGGGAGACGGCGTGGCCGATCCCGCTTTGACCTGGAGCTTGAGCTGGCCTGCAATTTTCTTAGCCATCTCTTTTCCTGCCTTTGTCTATGCCGGCCTTGCCGGCGGTTGCAGTCTGGTGGTGCGATCCATGCGGCCGGCTAAGCCGCATTCGTCTCCCACCGTTCTTGAGAACCGCGCGATCTCCGCGCCGCCCTTCCCTGCCGCGCTTGGCGGCGGGATTTCGGATCAGCCCTTTTCGACCTGTCCGAATTCCAGATCGACAGGCACGGCGCGCCCGAAGATCGAAACTTCCACCTTGAGCCGCGCCCGCTCCTCGTCCACTTCCTGGACGAAACCGTTGAACGACGCGAAGGGACCATCCGAAACGCGGATCGCCTCGCCGATCTCGAACGTGACTGAAGGCTTCGGCCGCTCGACGCCTTCCTGCACCTGGTTCAGGATGCGCTGCGCTTCCGCCTCGGTGATCGGCACCGGCTTGGAGTCGCCCAGGAAGCCGGTGACCTTCGGCGTGTTCTTGACCAGCGAGAACACCGCGTCGGTCAGATTGGCCTTCAGGAGCACATAGCCCGGGAAGAATTTGCGCTCGGCATCGACCTTGCGGCCACGACGAACCTCGACGACCTTCTCGGTCGGCACCACGATCTGCTCGATATCGGCGGAAAGGCCCTTCTGCTTGGCCTTGTTCTCAATATCCTCGGCGACCTTTTTTTCAAAGTTCGAATAGGCGTGGATGATGTACCACCGCGCAGTCATTTCAAGACTTCTCCGTAATCGCCGGACTTAGCGTCCGATGCCAAGAATCTGCTCGACCGCGAGGCCCATGAGCTGATCGGCGGTGAAGAAAAAGATCATCGCGATCACAGCGAAAGCGAGGACCATCACCGTCGAGATCATCGTTTCGCGTCGCGACGGCCAAGTCACCTTGGCGGTCTCCGCGCGAACCTGCTGGAGAAAGACGAAAGGATTTGTGGTTTTCGAAGCCATATGCCGCTCTGTCTTCAAGACCCGTTGGCCGGGCCCCCTGGATGATCCCGCTGGCCGGGACGTGCCGCCTGGGCTTGTTTTCGCGCCGAATCAGCGCAATCATTTCGCCCATGCAAATCAGACGCGTAAAGCCGGCTTCCCAGCTCCACGCGTCGCGTGTCTGTTTCGTCTACATAAAACCGATTCTTGATCCACGCAAGTGGCAAGTGTCCGCTTTATGACCAAACACCGCCTCGGAACCATCCAGTCGTTCCGTCCCGGCTATGGCGCCCTTATGCCCCAATCGAGCTAATATGGCAAGCGGGTCGCCGATTTTCAAAGGCCAGCCGCGAAATATCGTTTTGAGGGCCATTTCGAGAAATGGCGAAATATCGCGTTGAGTGCCATTTCGAGAAATGGCACGGGCAGCAGGGCTCGAACCTACGACCTGCGGTTTTGGAGACCGAATAGCCTTCTCACATCTCATTGATTACACTATGGGATTTAGCGTGCTTTTAATTGGCGTGCAAGGATTTGTGTAAGGAAGTTGCTTTTTTGACCGAGTTTTTTGGCGCTTCCCGTACATTTTCGGCGCCGTTGATGATGGGACTCGGGATACCCTAAGGGTCGGATGGAGGCGGTGCTTTAGAAAGCGACAGGCCGGGACCAATCATCGACGGAATAGCCGGCATCTGCGATAGTCTCCTCTATCATTGATGGAAGGAGCTTGTATCAATGTATCGTGGACTTCGAATTCGGATTGCTAAGACAAATCGAAATCCCTTGGATTTGGTCGACCTCGCACGGAGGCAGGCGGACCATCTCGGCCCGGGTGGAATCTCGGCCAAGCGCAACCAGACCAATGAGCGGTTCCTGAAGAAGGGTTTTCTTCGGCTGGCGCCGTTAACTCGCCCCCAGCGTCGGAAAGTGATGGCCCGCATCTCAAACCTGGGCGAGCCGGCTATCAAGATGCAGCCGATCAAAAACCCAAATCCCCGGCCTCGATGAAAGCTGTTGTCGCCCCGGATTGCCCGACATTGTCCGCCAAAAGCGACAAAGACATGCAAACCCGCTTTCTTGTGGCGACAATATTCGCAACTCGCACGCACCGCGGATAGGACATGACGACGGTCGCATCAAACTACCTTTACTCGACGTTGCGGGAGCGCATCGTCGAGCACGTGTTCGTTGGCGACGCCCTCCGCGAGCTATGGCGGCTTGGCGTTTATGACGTCGAAGTCCTCCGATCGGAGTTCGACGCACACGGCTACGATCTGGTGATGGCCAGAGGGAAGATCGTCCGCCACATTCAGTTCAAGACCGGCACGCAGAAGAAACCCGGCACCGTATCGCTCTCCAGAGCTTTGGCCGAAAAGCCCAGCGGATGCGCGATCTGGATACGTCTTGAACCCGACCTCTCCATGGGACCGTTCTTCTGGTTTGGTGCGGCGCCCGGACAGCCGCTAGCGGCGTTGCACCACCTCCCCAACTCCCGGCGCGTGACGCCCAACAAGACCGGAATCCGGCCGGTCCGCAAGAACCATCATGAAGTGCCAGGTGCAGCGTTCGTGCCCCGGAGCAGCTTGCGGGAAATCCTGGTCGACCTTTTCGGAGATTTGGCGCCGACAGTGGTTCTGGAGGAATCGGAATGATCCCGGCCCTACGGCCCGACGCGTGACACTGTCATGAACAACTACGTCCTATTTAAAATGTGGGGAACTCACCGGCTGTCCCTAATCAAGGGGCATCAGTTTTACGTCGAACAGGCCCGCAAGCGCCTGTTGTCACAATTCTCGAACATGGAAGCCGAAGCCGAAAAGGCGTCGGAGGAGTGGCTGGAGCAAAGCAGTGACCGGTTTGACCCCGACCGGCACGATCCTAGCGAATTCTACGAGGCCGCCAACGACGCCGGCATCGAGTTCTACCAGCTTCTGAGCGACATGCGCGACCAAACCCGGCTGAGTGTGATCGCGGGAATGTTTCACGAATGGGAGAAACAGCTGCGGGACTGGCTGGTGCGCGAAATCCAGCACTGGCATCAAGGAGACACGCCAATTGCAAAAGTCTGGTCAGCGGACTTCGGCAAGATTGCCGACCTCCTGGAGAGTTTCGGCTGGAAGATCCGAAGCACGGACTACTTCAACGCCCTCGATGCGTGCCGGCTGGTGGTCAACGTCTACAAGCACGGCTCCGGAAAATCCCTGGACGACCTCAAGGCGACCTATCCTGAATATCTCGAAGATCGGCTGAGTGGTTCGGGATTGCCAGGGACTTTGGACCTCGTGGACTACACGAACCTCAAGGTAAGCGATGACCAGTTTCAGGCGTTCTCGGACGCGATTGTCGCGTTCTGGCGGGATGTTCCGGAAAATGTCACTGATAACCGGGAACAGGTCCCTGATTGGTTTGAAAAAGCCATTCTGAGCGATCGCGCTGTTCAACGATAGATAGGTCTCCGCTGGCGCATTCGCCGGTTACTGCCGGCAGTAATAACGACGGCCGTTGATAAATTTATCGTGCAGAAGGTGTTCGGGCCGGTTCCCAGCCGTTCTTTCGCTTCCTAAGACGCCCTACTTGCCGAGCCACTCGGCATAGGCGCGGATGTCGATCATAGGCACCGTGCCGCTGAATTGCAGTTCGGCTATCAGATCAAACAGAAACGCGGTTGCCGGCCTGTTGGCCAAGATTGTCTGATAGTGGCCGCTAGCCACGTCAAATTTGAAATTCCCGTGCGCGGCTACACAACCCATATTTAATCGCCTCTGGTCTATGCCCTTGTCCAACGCGGTATGAAGGGCGTTCCCGAGCGGTGGCGTCCAATCGCTGTCGAACGTCAGAAGTCCCCCAATAATGGGAATTGGGGGTTTTGCTCCGTACACGCCACCGGCATGGGGTATCGGCAAGCTTGTACGATGAAGTTTGCGCACGGATTCAACCTTCGACTGCGCGTAGTCCACCTGCTCGGCATTGATCGCTTGTTTGGCCTCGAAGACGGCATAGACACTTTCGGCCGGCACGATCTTTTGACCTTCAAAATTGAAGATGAATGGCGAGTATTGCCGGTCAAAAATCACGACATCGATCTGATCGCTGAAGTTGTCCAGGCTATCGACCACGAATGCCGTTTCAGCCTGGTAACGCTGGGGAAGATAGGTCTGAAGGAGCGTCAGCCAGACCGCTTCACTCGCGTTGCCTTTTGCAACTGAATGGCCGAACACACTACGGCTGGTTTCCAGCTTCCGCTGCATTTCATTGTGCAGGCCCTCTAGCAGCCTCGGCAGGGACCAGCTCATGACGTAGCCCCCTCTTGAAACGGCGCTGTGGCGGTCATGTGGACTGCAATCTCGATCGCGCGAGCCGGTTTGATGGCGCTACGCGGGTATGCGTCGAGTACGATCGCGGGTAGCAGACGCTGAACAATGTCAGAGAAAGTGAAGCCATGCGGGTTCGCTTTTCCTTCGCCGGTTGCAATGACCATTTTCTCGATATCTGCTGTGGAAAAGCCAAGCTCGGAAAGCGCCGACGATAGCAGGAATCGACGTTGTTCCGAGTTCGGCCGGGCGAACGACAGAATGTCCGCCGCACGTCGCTTGATCGCCGGATCCAATGCGCTCAATCTGTTGGTGCACATGATGACGGCTGCCGGGAGGGCCGCATTCGCAATCCGGTCAATGCCACGGATGAAGGCATTCACCCCGGCCCGGTCTTCGTGGTGCATCTGAGCGTCTTCGCGGGACTGTGCGAGGGCGTCTGCTTCATCAACCAGCAGAATGATGCCGCCCCGCGCGCGCCCATTGGCGCCTTTCAGCTTCGATGCTTCCGAGATCGCGTAGTCGAATGCCGAGGTGATCAGCTGCGTCATCTCACCGACCCGCCCCTGTCCGCGCGCCGAAAGGCTCAGCGGCAGCAAGGTGATTTCGATATCCTCCTGACGCGCCACAGCGTCCCCGATAGTCTCCGCCAGCTCGGTCTTTCCGGAGCCGACATCGCCGGCGAGCACCACCAAAGGCGGACGCCGCAGAACTGTGGTCAACAGCGTTTTCATCTGCGGGTGGTGTTGTTTCGCCCATGCTTCCAGACCGGCCGGATTGACCAGGAGCGAAAGCACCTTGGTCAGGCGCGATATTTGATCGTCGAGCCCGACAAGGCGCGCCAGCCGATCACGGGCGGCAAAGTCAGGGTAGGTTGTTCGACGTTCAAAAACGCCTTCCGTCATGGTCATGGCGTTCATCAGAGTGTCCTTACTGTTGATCGGTTCAAGGCACGGCCACCTGCTGAATAGACGTGGTCGGTACTGAAATATCCCGAGACACCCGGCTGCTCGGCTCCTCCCCTTATAAAAGGAAGTCCCAACGCCTCCCGCTCAGATGTCGCGAGGGCAAAGTATGCACTCGTATAGGTCATATACGAGTAGAAGGAGGCATTCGCGATGTTGGCACCCGGTCTGACTTTGCCCGGATCGTCGTCGACGCCACCTACCCCGGTCAACTCTTGCGCCGTGTAGCGGAGGGTTGGTTCGATCCAGGCGTCGCCTCGCTTGAAGCCGTAGGTGATCGTTTCGATGAGTTTCTTTTTCAGCATGACCACGAGCTCTTGCTCAAACTCGGTGATGCTCGAATCCGAAGGCACACCATAGAAGCGCTGCATGCGCTTAAGGTCGGTAGCCACCTTTGCCGAGATGTGTTGGGCATGGGTGACCGTGAACGTCGTAGTGTCGGTATAGGTGAAACTCTGGGTCATGGGATCATACCTGAAAAGCCGAGCCAAAAACTTTTTGCCAGTAATAGACGGTATCACCCTTGGTCGGCGCCGCTCGCGCCGCATCGATTGCGTCGCCTGCGTCTAACGCCGCCTCGACGATCGCGCCCACATTCTGGGCTGTGTAGAGCCGACTGACGTTGTTTGTCGCGTTTACAGGATCGATGATTTGCATCGGCTCGGAGAAACTACCGGCCGTTGTCGGCTTATAATAATCCGAAAAAACAATTTTCTCTTTTAAGTTGCTGGTCGCAATGTAGGTAAAGAACGCCTGTAGTGCCTCCGGATAGTTGGAGAAATCGGCCCCCTTATCCTGCAGATGCGCGAGAATCATCTCGACCATGAACGACTTGAAGCGAAAGCCGTCACGTTCGCGTTTCATGACCCGGGTCCAGAATTTCGCAAGCCTCACCACCTGGGCGAAATGCGTCTGCTGCGCGGTTTTCCGCTTGCGCGCAAACTCAAGATGGAGAGGGATACTCGTCTTCAGGAAGGACCCGTCGTCCTGGCTCACAAGGTTGCCATACCATTGCAAGTCGCCATCGTAGAGTATCGGAACCACGTCGACATCGAGACCCGAACCGCGGAAGGAGACAGTGACACTATATGTCTGTGGCTGGACCTGATCTGGACTGAAATTCGGAAAAGCCTTACGAAGCCGCTCAGCAAGGTACTGGAGCAAGGCCTGAACATCTTTCGGCACATTTGCCCCACTGATGTAACAGGCCACGTCGATGTCGTTCAGAGAACGCAATGCGGTGCCTTTGGCGAGACTGCCCGACAGCATCATCTTGCGAAGGGTGAAATCCGGATGCTCAGCAAGGTAGCCCTCGACCTTTTCCCGGAGCCGCCGCGCCTGCGCACGATACTCGTCCGCCTGCTCCTTGGGCAGGTTCACTTTCTCAGCCGCAAAGCGGGCGATATCGGCATGGGAAACATGGAGCAGGCTCATTTTGACTTCTTTCTTCCCTTGTCGATTCAGACATGAGATACATGTCTACATATAAGCGCCCTTGTTCGGGTCGTCAAGTTCAACATGGCGGAGTCGACATGACCGACAATCCTCTTCCATCAGCACTCTTTCAGCAAAGGCTACGCCGCGCGCGTGATATCCGTGGCTGGAGCCAGAGCGACCTTGCCACCCATGCGGGTATGCCGCCCAGTTCGATCGCCCATTTTGAAACCGGCACACGCAAGCCCTCGTTCGATACCCTACGGCGACTTGCGAATGCGCTGGATATGACGACCGACTTTCTCCTTGGCAGAGTTGACGAGCCTGGTTTGGCTGAGGCGGGCGATCCGCTTTTCAGAGATGTTGGGAAGCTGACCGGCAATGACAGGGAGATCGCGCGCGACTTTCTGAAGCTACTGGCCGAGCGCAACGCCAGGAAAGGCGAATAGCAGGTGAGCCGATTCCGCCTCCTGCTTGCGAGACAAGAAGCAGAGCGGTTTCTGGCCGAGGAAGGCATCACGTCGTTGCCTGTCGATCCCTTTGCGATAGCGGCGAGCCGCGACATTATCGTTCAGGAAAAGCCCCCGGAGGCCGAAGGGGTGTCAGGAATGCTACACCGCTTTGGGGACACCTTCGGCATTATCTACGCCACGAATATCGCATCGAAGGGATTTCAGCGGTTTTCAGTCAGCCATGAACTTGGCCACTACTTCCTGCCGGGGCACCTCGACCACGTGCTGCCGGCGAACGGCGTGCATATCTCAAGAGCGGGTTTTGTGACTGAAAACTCTTATGAGCTCGAAGCCGATCATTTTGCGGCGGGGCTCCTTATGCCAACCGTACCGTTCAGGACCGCGATGAAGGGCCAGGAACCGTCGCTCGCGCTTGTTCGAGAAATGGCAGAACTTTGCGAGACCTCGCTGACTGCGACGGCAATTCGCGTGGCGGAATTGAGTGACGCGGCCGTCGCGGTGATCCTCAGTACCGGTAGGACTGTAGACTACTGCTACCGATCGGAGGCGATGAAATCGCTCCCAAAGCTCGATTGGATCCACAAAGGGTCTTCCGTGCCCTCCGGGACGGCGGCCTTCCAACTGGCCGCCGATCCAAGACGCGTCCTTGCGGGGGACATAATAAGCGGTGAAATCGATATCCGAGACTGGTTCGGGGGTTCCCAGACAGTATGGGTTTCCGAGGAAGCTATTGGACTTGGAAGCTATGGGAAGGTGTTGACTGTCCTTAGCTCGACCACAATCGGCGACCCGGATGACATCACCGAAGAGGATGAAGAACGCGACCTTGTCGAGAGCTGGACGCCTAGGTTTCGGCGGTAGCAGTCACTCACCCGGCGCCCGAAGGCTCCTCAACAGCCAAATCGACACCGAAATGCTTTTCCGCCAACCAAAGCAGGCAATAGCACATAATTCGTTTGAGGCCGATGAAGGTCGGTGCCATGTGAAGGGCTCGCGCGAAGACCGTATCGCTGGTTCTTCTGGTCGGCCGTGCCCATTCGAGAATTGGCGGCGGATGACCGAAGAAGAAGTTTGTGGATCGTCCTCCCTAGCTGAGGCTCGGCAGCAGCGCGTGGACTTGCTGCCACGCTTACTTGCGGCGGGTCGTAATTGGTGGGAGCTGCCGCCGTTGATCCGTCGCCACAGCACGCCAGTGCATCGCGAGCGCAACAATGCCCGCGAGGGTTAGCGCGCCAAAGATTGTTGGCTCAAGGCCCGGCAGCACCGTCGCATTGCCGATACACGGATCGGCCAGCTCCTTGTGAAAATCAGTGCAGATACGTGCGGGATCGTTCAGCGTCCGGAGCTGCGACCAATCCCACACGCTGGCGCCTGGGTCCTTCTTGCCGTCGTTCAGCATTACCGTCGCGGAGAGAAACGTACACCAGAAATAGACCAGCGCGATCGCGGGTAGCAGAGAGAAGACTACAATCATCGCGCCTTGATAGACGCGGCCCTCACGCGAGCCCGTGTCGATTGCGTCGAAGCCGACAACGGGTATCCGTTCATGCCATTGCGAGCCACCGCGCAGGGCATAGACGCGTCCAACGAGTGAGGTTAGGGCGAGCAAAATCGAACAAATCGGGATTGCGATCATTACTGCAGGCACCCTCGCCTTCATGACCAGCTTTGCACCGAATATCTCTTCCCCGCCTTGCGCTACCACCCAGGAATTCAGGGCGTAATACAGAAGCAGCGCACTGATCACGAACCAAACCTTGCTAAGTTGCGATTGCGTCATTTGCGCCTCTTGTTCGCTATGGGTGGCCCCGGCTCGTTCGGCAGACGGGCTACTGACCTACTAGATCAGCTGATAGCGCCATATCGAAATTCATTTTGAGTCGGGCACTGGCAATCAGGTCTTTTGGCCCGACAGTGATATCCAGAAGTTCAATCGACGGCGTGTCAGCGGAAATCTTCAATCCCGGAACGTTGGTATTGTGAACGGCCTTCAAAATCTCATCGGATGCGTCGTTGATCTGCTTGTTGAGATCGACTTTCGCATGAGCCTCTAAATCTGCGAGGATCTGGGTTTCGAATAGGGATTGTGCCGCCTTCCAGAAGGCGTTGTCCAGGACGGTCGCGAAATGCAATTCATTGATCGAGATCGCTGTTCCAGTTTTCTCGACGCGGGGTCGCCCTGAGAGGTAAACCCAGCCAGTCGTATTCAAGTACTCCCCCGGGCAGCTTCGCCTGTACCTTCAAGCCAACCACGACGGAGCCGGCGCTAGGATAGAGGTCAACGTCGTCGACCTTCACATCGACGGCGCCTGCCGGCGTCTGCTGCTGGAAATCGCGCCCCTTAAGGTTCTTTGACAGCTCGTCTAACAGCAATCCATAGGGAGCAGTTACTTGTAGCGTGACATCGGCTTGACTTCGATCGGCTGATGTTTTGCCCAAAGGCGGCAGAGACAGGGACTGTGTGGGAACTGGCTCTGCTGCAAGACTGGTCTTTGCCGCGACACGCACGGTCATCTTCATGCCTTGCGCTTCACCGACCAGGCCCGAAAAGCTCGCCGCTGTGGGGACGATGTTGAGATAGACGGGCGTGCTGTCCCGTCGATCGATCTTGATCGAAAAGGCGTGCCATTGGGCCTCCACCTTTGACCGAAGCGCATCACAGGGCAGAGCTTTGGAAATGGCATCCTGTATCTTGGCACGGTGGTCATTGATCTGGCCGTTCAACACGTCGGCCAGTCCCAGATTGATTGGCCCTGCGCAAACTTGGGGATGCCCCAGGTTTCCAAAATCAAAGCCGAGGCAGTTTTTGCCAACGACTTCAACCGAAGCACTGCTCACCCATCTGCCGGTTGGGGTTCCCGAGAGCACGGGGCACCACTTATCGTTCATATCGAGCTGCAGATCGACGCCGGGGACCAGCCGAGCCTCGAAGTTCTTTCCCGAAAGCGAAAGCAATCTGGCTAGGTCGCCGCCGACCCCGGCCTGACCGCTGACAAACAGCGGCTGTTCGACGTGAACGCCATTGCCCGCCTGGGTCACGACAAGAGGGCCATCAGTTTTGATATCAGCATGCCAATGATAGTCGGCGCATTGGTTCGTAGTGCCAATGCTCGGAGCGGTAATGTCTGGCACTTCAGCACAAACGCGGACACCGATCCATTTGCATTCGGTATGATGTCCGACGTATCCGGGATTAATATGAGGAATACCGACACATCCAATTTGACCATCTCCTTGCACTGGAACGGATTGCGGTATCTTCGATTGTGCTGCTTGCACTAACGTCTCGTACGGGATTTGTGCCACCAGCGTGAGAGCGCTGTCCGAAACGGGTGCCGGCGGCACATCGGCAGTGCCCCCATGGGGTGGCGCCTGGAACAGATTTTTTTCGCAGCCCGAAACGCTAAGCGAAATGACAAGGACCGGAACGAACCGGCGAGCGGCGGCGGCAAAGTGAGCGACACGCAACTTCGTGTCCGGTCTGATACGCGCTGTCATGGACGTCTCCCCCAAGAGTGCTTTGCACCTGCTGAAGCGGCGTGTCACCGCTTTGTGATCTCTACGTGATCGAATGATCTTCAGGTCCCCATGCGGAAGCCGGCGTCGAAGCTCCTGCTGCCAAAAGACAGCGGAAAAAGCGATCCCGCGCGAGGAACTTAGTTGAGAACTCTATTCTTTACATTGACCACACATTACTCTTTATTGCATAGTGATGTAAGAGGAGGCTGTAACTTTTTAAGACATTGACTGAGCAGTATCGCGGGTCGAAAGGCCTTTGCGTGGAAAGTTGTTAGCCGCTTAAACATTCCGCCGCTTGAGCGTTTGTCGTATGAAGTCGAATCTC